>JAJEBJ010000405.1 GCA_022822575.1 Alphaproteobacteria bacterium
AGGAGTCTGGACCGTGTCTCAGTTCCAGTGTGACTGATCGTCCTCTCAGACCAGTTACGGATCGCGGCCTTGGTAGGCCATTACCCCACCAACAAGCTAATCCGACGCGGGCCCCTCCCGGTGCGGCCGAAGCCTTTCCCCCGAAGGGCGTATGCGGTATTAGCTACAGTTTCCCGTAGTTATTCCCCACACCAGGGCAGGTTCCCACGCGTTACTCACCCGTCCGCCACTAAGGATACCCCCGAAGGGGCGCCTTCGTTCGACTTGCATGTGTTAGGCACGCCGCCAGCGTTCGTTCTGAGCCAGGATCAAACTCTCAAGTTTGCTTTGAAGCTTGAGACTTCATCTGGCACGAACATGTTACGTGTTCGGTCACGCTCAAAGGATCTCTTGGGATCCATTGACTGTACTTGGCCGGGACCCCTCGTGAGAGGAACCCCGGTCCGAGAGTATGCGTGACCTGACGTGCCATGCACGTGCAGTGCGTGACGCACCGCCGCCCACGCATCTCTTCCATCTCTTCACGTGTCAAACAGTCCCCCTTCAGTCACCGAATCCAGCGACCGGGGAACGGCGGTTATAGACAGTCAGGGTGTTGCCTGTCAAACACCTTTTTCGCTTCGTGTCCGGCAGGTTTGACAAACCCGGGTCCGTTCATCACGTTTGCCGCCACGGATCACTCCACGCCGCAATGCGGGGGCAATGTCCAGGCCTAGAGATACGACGTTCATGGTATACCGCTTGACGATCAGGGTCTCTGTCTTGGTCCTCGCATCGTCGCTGCTTGCATGGGCCTCCAACGAGAGCGCCGACACGGTGCATGTTCGCGTGACCGCCGGAGATACCCTCGTCGAACTCCTTGACGAGGCAGGCAGCGATGCCCGCGAGGTGGCGCGCGCCATCGATGCGTTGACGCAGGTCTTTGATCCCAGAACTCTCCAGATCGGCGATACCGTCACCGTGGGAACGCGCCAGGGCGGCGACGGCACGAGTGAGCTTGTCGAGATCATCCTCTCTCTCCAGGACGGATTCCATGTCATCACGAGTCGTTTCGAGGATGGCAGCTTCCGCGCCACCCGGATTGATGGTCCGCTCGACGAGACACTGACGGCAGCGATAGCTGAATCGCCGCCACGCACCACGGAAAGCGGTCTCTTCAGCCGTCACTTTGAGGTGCGCAAGGGCGACACGCTCATGCGCCTTGCAGTGCGTGCCGGGGCCTCCCGGGGCGACGCCGACGCTGCGATCCGGGCGATTGGCAATCTGGTGGACCTGCGATCCCTGCAGATCGGCCAGAGAGTGCAATTCGTCTTCTCCGACGGCGAAACCGGCCCGCTGTTGCAGGCCCTCGGCATTGCGGTGGAGGAGAACCGTCATGCCATCGCTCTGCGCAGGTTCGACAAATCGTGGAGTGCCAGACACGACAGCAAGCCGTTTCTTCCGGAGGAAGTTGCGCCGGACATCACTGATGCCAACCTCCTCGAGGCCCTGGAAAGTCTGGAGTCAGGTTCCCAGCATCTTGTGACGCTCAACGTCACTTCGGGCGATACACTCACCGGTCTCCTGGTCAACGGTGGGACGACGATCAACGAGGCCATCGAGTCGGCGCGTGCCATCGGCAATCACTATGATCCCAGACGCCTGCGCATAGGCCAGCGTTTGCATCTCGCGTTCGTTCCCGGACCGGCGGGATCAAGACTTCGGGTGCTTGGCATCGCCATCCTCGACGCGCACGAAGAGGGACTCATTCTCGCCCGGCGGAATCCGGACGGAGGCGGTTTCACAGGTCGGAGGGTGTTCAGCGTTGAAACGGTGCTCGACGCCATCAGGGAACTGATGCCGCCTGGAGCGGAGGCGCCTGAGGCGACGATGATCGAGGTGGCAGCCGACGTTACGAGCAGCGTCATCGTGGTCGAACCAGGTGACACGCTGATGTCCGTGTTGCTGGGAACCGGCGCCCGGCGTGACGAAGCGGACCGGGCGATCAGGGCGCTGACCAATCATTTCAATCCGCGAAACATGCAACCCGGGCAGGAAGTGCGGGTCATCCTGGATTCCGCGGATGGTGAAGTGCGGCTTGTTACGGCATCCGTCTCTCTCGGTGACGATCGCTACGCGCAGGCCAGTCTTTCCGGAACCGGGTACGTTTCCGAAATCACAGCGACACCCTACCGGCCTGATTTTGCCCCCGTCACCGACGAGGCCGTCGCAGTCGAGAGTCCGGCTGACGAGGCGGGCGAGACCAGAATTGCCGAGAAGCCGAAGCGTCTTGGTCGCGGCATTTTCGTCAACCGGCAAGAAACCTGGGAGGCGACAGCGGACATCGTGGCGACGCAAAGGACCGATGACGCGGACATCGGGGATGTTGCTCCCGTTGAAACGCCACCCGAGGCAGAGACGACGGTTCCGGAGTCACCGGCACTCACTCACAAGGCCTTCGTGGTTGAGGCTGGAGAGATCTTCATGACGGAACTCCTGGAGATCGAGACCGACACGCAACAGGCCCATGCCGCAGCACTCGCCCTTGGCGAGGTGTTCAACCTGCGCCGCATCCGAGCAGGCCAGCACTTCGACGCTGTCTTTGATACGGATGGTCTTCTCGAACTCGCCATGACGCCGGTGCCGGGAGAACGGGTCGCCGTCCGGCGCGGCGGTGACGGCGCGTATACTGCCGAACGTACGGAACTGCCCCTTGAACGGCAGTACGTGGCCGTTAGCGGAAAGATCATGAGCAGCCTCTACAAGGCCGCGATTGACGAGGGCGTACCACTGGACGTTCTCCACAGGATGATCTTCTCCTACAGTTTCGATGTCGACTTCCAGCGCGAGATCCAGCGCGGTGACAGCTTCTCCATTCTCTATGAACGCTACGTTGACGAGGCCGGGGACGTGGTGCGTCACGGCCTGCCGCTCTTCATGTCGCTCAACGTTTCCGGAGCGGCCCTGCCCGTCTACCAGTTTACACCGCAAAGCGGTTTTGCGGACTACTTCAACGACGTCGGCGAGAGTGTGCGCAAGGCCCTCCTGCGAACTCCCATTGACGGCGCCCGCATCACTTCGGGCTTCGGCCAGCGCACGCTGTTCGGCTACACCAGAATGCACAAGGGCGTCGACTTCGGTGCTCCGACAGGAACTCCTATCCTGGCGGCGGGCAACGGCGTCATTGAAACGATCGGATACAATGGCGCATACGGCAACTACATACGCATCCGCCACAACAGCACTTACAAGACGGCCTATGCCCACATGAGTCGTTTCGCCCAGGGCCTTGCCTCCGGCAGTCGCGTCAGACAGGGTCAGACGATCGGTTTTGTCGGCAGTACCGGGCGGTCCACGGGCCCCCACCTTCACTACGAAGTTCTGGTCAACAACGAGCAGATCAATCCCCTCGATCTGCGTCTGCCGGCTGGTGAAGTCCTCTCTGGCGACGAACTCGAGAGATTCTATGTCCAGCGAGACGAGTTCGACGATCTCTTCAGCCAGCATCTCGTCCGACAGGTCTCCTGGCAGTGAGATGGTCAGGACGACGGGGCGTTGTGCCGGTCTCGGATCCTGACTGAAGTGTCTTCAGTTGTTCGTGCACCTGCTCCCGCGCAGCCGCGGCCTGACGAGTTGCCCAAGGATGGAAGCAGCCATGGTGATCCGCAGCGCTTCTTCGACACCGGAGCCGGCCGTCATTCGAGGGCAAGGGCGCGGATCTGCGGAGTCTCGAGGGACGGGTTGGCGGCGTAGGCGGCAATGTCCTCGTGGAAGTCCCGCACAAGGGGTTTGAGGCCTTCCCTGCCGGAAAGTTCGAGTTCCTTCAGAAGGATGCCCAGTGCCTGATCGCGTTCCTCCAGGTCGTAGCCTGTGGCGCTTGTGACCAGGTTCCTCCTGTAGCTCAGGAAGTTGAGAGCGAAGCGGGACTCCCGGTCTCTCAGGCCGGCCTTCACCTCTTCGCGTTTGGCAACCAGCCGTTCGATTGTCTCCTCGCTGACGAAACCGTCACTGGCTTCGGCTTCTTCGATTGCGGTGTCAAATGTGGCGATGGCACGGACCGTAAGCTCGATCCCGGAACTGTCTTCTCGAAGGAACTGCACGAGGACTGCACCACCGATGATGAGCGCCTTCATCGCCTCAAGCTGGCTCGCCTCTCGTTCGCGCGCGGCCTCAGTTGCCCGCAGACGAGCCGTTTCCAGTATGAGGCGCCGTTCGAGTTCGAGTTCCTCGGCAATCAGACTATCGAGAATGTCCGTCAGGCTTGCGTCGGTGTCGGTGTCGCCACTGTCGTTGAAGCGATCAAGCCAGGCGTTCCTTAGCCGGTTGGTTCGTTCCGTCGACAGCGACAGGTGAATGCCGATCACGAACCGCACCCCGAAAGTGTCGAGAGCCACCGGTTTGCCATCCGTCATGGAGTAGGCCGGAAACTCCTGGCGCAGTCCACTCGAGAGTTCCGAGGCCCGCGACAGGATCGAGCCGCCGCGGGTGACCACGCCACCGGCCTGCCCGTGCAGGCGCCCCAGGGCGTTGAGCCGGAAAGGCTCGAACATGATTTCCTCGACGTTGCCATAAACGTCGTGAAGACCGACTGGATTGGGACCGAGGAGACCCACGGGACGCAGCTGACCACGTGCCGACTCCGCCCCCTGGTGCCAGCCATGGTCACGCATGGGTCCGTCGAGAGGATAGGTGCGCTGGTTGAAGACAGACCCGTCGACAGCCGCCCCGCCCCTGACGGCATACTCCCATTCGACTTCCGTGGGCAGACGGACGAAGCCGGGAGCCCCGTCCTCGTGCGGCAGCGCCCGAGGCGCGTTCTGACGCAGCCATTCGGTCATGCGCCTCGCCGCATCGACAGCATCAAACCAGGAATGACCGGAGGCCGGAATTGTGCCGACAAGAGACGGTCGGGGACAGTTGCCGAGGAGCGCCGCATGTTGATCGCGGGTGAG
>JAJEBJ010000438.1 GCA_022822575.1 Alphaproteobacteria bacterium
GGGAGTCTGCCTTCTCGTTCCATCACATGGATGTTGCCGACCGCAAGGCGCTGGCCGGACTGGAACTCAGCGACCGGAACATTGACCGGATTGTCCACCTGGCAGCGCAGCCTGGCGTACGGCACTCCCTCATTGCCCCGCACGACTACACTGCGTCGAATGTGGAAGGCCAACTCGCCATCCTTGAACTGGCCCGTTCGATGACGGGCCTGAAGCACTTCGTCTATGCCAGTTCCTCGTCCGTCTATGGAGCCAACGACACCATTCCCTTTTCGGTCGATCACCGAGTCGACCAGCCGGTGTCGCTCTATGCCGCCACGAAGCGCGCCGGAGAACTGATGGCCTCCTGTTACAGCCATCTTTACGACATTCCCGCAACCGGTCTGCGCTTCTTCACGGTCTACGGCCCCTGGGGACGCCCGGACATGTCCCCCTGGATCTTCACGCAGGCCCTCTTCGAGAGACAGCCCCTGACTGTCTACAACCATGGCGATCTGCGCCGGGATTTCACCTGGATCGACGACATCGTCACCGGAGTCCTGGCGGCACTGGCAAAACCTCCGGCGACCTCCCTTCCCCACGCCCTCTACAATCTCGGCAATCACCGAAGTGAGTCGATCCTGCACCTGATCCATGTGCTTGAGGAGGCGACGGGAATCAGTGCGGACATTCACCTTGCCCCGCTGCAGCCAGGCGACGTCAGGGAGACCTGCGCCGACATTCAGGCAGCGCGTCGCGACCTTGGGTACGAGCCGTCAACCTCTATCGACGAGGGGATGCCGCGGTTCGTTGCCTGGTTCCGGAACTACCACGGCTACCACTGATCACGGGAGTCAGCAAATCGTGAGGACGCGCGCGCCCAAAGGCTGGACCGGCCGGCAGTTGGCAGGACGATAGTTCGTGAACGCGGCAATCTGCCTGGCTGACAAGGTGAGGATATCTGTCAGGACGATCCAGCTGACTCCTTCGCTGCACGGCGGGGTGGTCAGCGATCCACGATAGCGCCATGCCCTTGTCGAGCCCGGAAGAAGGGCTGTAAGGTCGACATCGACGTGATCAAGCGATTCCGGGTCGTCCACGAGGGCCTGCCACAGGGACTCCACCGCGGAGTTGGCCTCGCCTTCGCGGATGAAGACTCCGACGACAGTCAGTCCGCCCTTGATGTCCGTGTGGACGAAGTGCAGTTCCATCGGCCATCTGATGCCCTCGACAAGATGTTCGCTGGCATGGTGAAAATGAAATTGCCGGAGTTCGTGGCGGCGGCGCCCGATCATCAGACCGTGACCCGGCGCGGCATTGAACTGAACAGTCGCGTGGGTGTCCTCGATGGCAGCACGGACCAGTCCGTAGTCGAATCGAAGGGACGGCAGCTGCGCCGCGCGGGCGTCCACCAGATTGACCGGAGACTGCTCGGCGCCACAACCGCAGAGCCGGTAGTCGGGGTCAAGCAAGGCCCAGCACGCCGGTCCATTGTCAACTGCGTATCCCCAGGGAGCACGCTTCATGGAGCCGTCACGCCGCAATGTCCCCGTCGACCACCGCCCCGGTCATGGAGGCGAGGCTGCCGGGTGTCTCGCCAAAGACGCAGTGGGGATGACCGGCAGCGGCGTGGACAAGCGGAAAGCGCCACAGGCTGGCGTCCATCACCGTGGGCAGGGAAGTCTGGTGTCCCACGGGTGGGACTCCGCCAATGGAGTATCCTGTCGTCTGCCTGACGAAGTCAGCGTCGGCCCTCGTCACAGGGCCCTCGAGACCGAGTGCCACCGCAATGCTCGCCGGACGCGCTCGACGGTCACCGGCGATGAGAGCCAGAACCGGGGCTCCGGCGACCTGGAACACGAGTGACTTGACGATGGAACCCTGCTGGCAACCCAGAGCATCGGCCGCGTCCCCGGCCGTGCGCGCCGTCACTGCCAGTTCGATCACCCGGGCGCTGCTGCCCAGCGCTTCGAGAGCGCTGCGGACCCGTCTGACCGCCGGACGATTGATGAGACTCACGACGGAACCGCAACGCCCCGCTTGACGGCATCGCGCTCGGAAATGGTGTCGTACCAGCGACGCACATGTGGAAACTGGCTCCAGTCGGTGTCGTACCACTCCGTGCGCATGACCCATGGCCAGGTCGCCACGTCGGCGATGGAGTAGTCCCCGGCAAGAAAGGGGACCTCTGCCAGGCGCCGATCCATGACTCCAAGGAGACGCATCACCTCGTTGCGGTAGCGGGTCTTCCCGTAGGGCACATCCTCGCTGGCGAACTTGATGAAGTGATTGGCCTGGCCGAACATCGGTCCGACACCGCCCATCTGAAACATCAGCCACTGCAGGACTTTGAGACGTTGCCGCGCGTCGGAGGGCATCAGAAGGCCCGTCTTCTCGGCGAGATAGATGAGAATTGCCCCCGATTCGAAGACACTGACCGGTTCGCCCCCAGGTCCCTCGCTGTCGACGATTGCCGGAATCTTGTTGTTGGGGCTGATCTTGAGAAAGGCCGGATCGAACTGTTCGTCGGCGCCGATATCGATGTGGTGGACGGTGTAGGGGAGGCCCACTTCCTCCAGCATGATGGAGACCTTGCGGCCGTTGGGTGTCGCCTCCGTATAAAGATCGATCATCAGGTTTCTCCCTCCTCGTCCAGTCTGAGGCGCAGCGTACGGTTGACGGCCTGAGGATTGGCACGTCCGCGTGATGCCTTCATGACCTCGCCCATGAAAAATCCAAGGAGTTTCGTCTTTCCGGCACGATACTCAGCCACATGATCAGGATGGGCCGCCAGCACACCTTCGACAAGAGCCTCGATCCGGGCCGTATCCGTGACCTGCCTGAGACCCCGTTCCTCGACAATCGTGGCGGCGTCCCTGCCGGTGGCAAACATCTCCGCGAAGACATCCTTGGCAATGCGCCCGGAGATGGTGCCATCAACGATGAGATCGATGAGTCCGCCGAGAGCATCGGCACTGACCGGGCTCTCCGCGACACCGATGCCTTCGTGGTTGAGGCGACCGAAGAGCTCGGTCATGACCCAGTTTGCTGCCAGCTTGCTGTCTCGTCCCCGGGCGACCACCTCGAAGAAGTCCGCGTTGTCGCGTTCCGCCACGAGAACACCGGCGTCATAGGCAGAAAGACCGTGATCGTGCATGAACCGCTTCTTTCGGGCATCGGGCATTTCCGGCATCGATTCCGCGATTCGGGCTATCCATGCCTCGTCGAGGTCGAGCGGCAACAGATCGGGATCGGGGAAGTATCGATAGTCCTCGGCGTCCTCCTTGCTGCGCATGCTTCTGGTTTCGCCCGCGTCCACGTCGAACAGCCTGGTTTCCTGCTGGACCGTGCCCCCCTCGTCCAGGATCGTCGCCTGACGATGACCCTCGTACTCGATGGCCCGCTGCAGGAACTTGAGGGAATTGAGATTCTTGATCTCGCAACGCGTGCCGAGCGCTTCTCCCGGTCGTCTCATCGACACGTTGGCGTCCACGCGCAGCGATCCTTCCTGCATGTTGCCGTCACAGGTTCCGGCATAGCGCAGGATGCTTCTCAAGGCCCTGACATAGCGGACGGCCTCGTCAGGCGACTCCAGTTCCGGAAGGGAAACGATCTCCATCAGTCCGATGCCTGAACGATTGAGATCAACCAGCGAGTGGGCAGGATCCCTGTCGTGCAGACTCTTGCCGGCATCCTGTTCCACATGCAGGCGTTCGATGCCGATGGACCGTGTCGCGCCGTCCTCGAGTTCGATGACGACATGCCCGCCGGTAACGACCGGCTGCTGGTACTGCGAGATCTGGTAGCCTTGTGGAAGGTCTGGATAGAAGTAGTTCTTTCGTTCGAACACGGATCGCCGGTTGATGGTGCCGCCCAGGGCAAGCCCGGTACGTACGGCCTGTTCGATACAGGCCATGTTGATGACGGGAAGCATGCCCGGCATGCCGGCATCGACGGCCGAGACCTGGGTGTTGGCGGAAGCGCCGAATGCGACCGAGGCGCCGGAAAACAGCTTCGATGAGGAGACGATCTGCGCGTGGACCTCGAGCCCGATCACATAGGCATAGGGCCCGCTCTCCCTTACGATCAATTCCGCCATCACGTCACAAGACCCGATGGCGCCATGTCAAACCCGGCCGCCTCTTCGATCGTCCTTGCCACCCTCAGAAGGCGCGCCTCGTCGAACGGACGGGCGATGACCTGCAACCCAAGCGGGAGCCCTTCGCCATCGAGTCCGGCCGGCACGGAAATGCCGGGGAGACCGGCAAGGCTCGCCGGTACCGTGAAGACGTCGTTGAGATACATGGAAACGGGATCATCAGGCGGGCTGTCGGCGGCAAAGGCAGCCGACGGCGTGGTCGGCGTCAACAACGCGTCAACCGACGTCCAGGCTTCGCGAAAATCGTCGGCGATGCGCGTGCGCACCTTCTGCGCCTTGAGATAGTAGGCGTCGAAGTAGCCCTCGGAGAGGACGTAGGTGCCGATGAGAATGCGCCGCTTCACCTCGTCCCCGAATCCCTCGGCGCGCGTTTGCTCGTACATCGAGACGAGATCATCACCCTCGCATCTCAGACCGAACCTGACGCCATCATAACGGGCGAGGTTCGAAGAGGCCTCGGCCGGAGCGATGATGTAGTAGGCAGGCAGG
This sequence comes from Alphaproteobacteria bacterium, assembly GCA_022822575.1. Lineage (GTDB taxonomy): Bacteria > Pseudomonadota > Alphaproteobacteria > SP197 > SP197 > SP197. The sequence goes on from JAJEBJ010000438.1 coordinate 4,628, forward strand.
GCATACCGTGTGTGCGGCAGCGAGACTTCGTGCACACGAGCGCCCGCGCTCTCGAGCCAGGCAATGCCCCGCTGCCACAGTTCATCGATCACCGTCGGCATTCCCTCCACCCGGTACTCCCGGGGAATGCCGATCGTCATGCCTTCAACACCGGCTTCGAGGGTGTCCTCGAGATCGTCGAGAGGCACGTCCGCGGAGGTTGAATCCAGAGGATCGTGGCCCGCCATGGCGCCAAGCATGATGGCGGCATCGCGTACGGTGCGCGTCAGCGGACCGGCCTGATCAAGAGAGGACGCGAAGGCGACGATACCGAGCCGCGAACAACGCCCGTAGGTCGGCTTGAGACCAACGGTGCCGGTGAAGGCGGCCGGTTGACGGATGGAACCACCGGTATCCGTGCCCGTCGCCGCCATCGCCATGCGCGCCGCCACCGCTGATGCTGACCCGCCCGACGAGCCGCCGGGAACCCGCGCCCTGCCGTCCTCTGACGACCGCCAGGGATTGATCGCCGGACCGTACCAGCTCGTGAGATTCGAGGACCCCATCGCGAATTCGTCGAGGTTCGTCTTGCCCAGCATGACCGCGCCTTCGCGCAGCATCGCTGCGGTCACCGTCGATTCGTAGAAGGGCGTGAAACCGTCGAGAATGCGCGATCCGGCGGTCGTCGGAACACCCTTCGTGCAGAACAGGTCCTTGATCGCGACCGGGATGCCCTCGAGGCGGCCGGGCTCCCCGGCCCGGCGGCGGCGATCCGAGGCATCGGCAAGCTCCAGGGCCCTTTCGGGAGTTTCCGTAATGAAGGCATTGAGATCGCGATTGCGCTCCATGGCCGCAAGGTGGGCGCGGGCAAGCTCCACCGCCGAGATGTCGCCGGCGGCAAGGAGATCGCGCGCGCCGGCGATCGTCAGGTCTGTCAGGGCTGTCATTCGACGATCTTCGGCACGACGAAGCACCCGTCGGCGCGAGCTGGTGCGTTGGCCGTGATGTCGTCGGCGATGCCGCCGTCCGTAACGTCGTCGCGGCGCCACTTCAGCGTCATGGCGCCAACGCTGGTCATGGGTTCAACATCGTCGGTATCAACCTCGCCCAGAGTGTCAATCCACGCGATGATGGACGAGATCTCGCCGGCAAACCGCTCGCGTTCGGTGTCGTCAGTCGCAATACGCGCCAGGCGCGCGACCCGCGCGACAGTGTCCTTGTCAAACTTCATCTGACGGTTTGCTCTGGCCGGATGGCGTGCGGAAGTCTAGTGTCGGGGATGGAGCCGTGACTGATCACCACCCATCGCCACCAAAGCTATCAGTGGCGCACCTGCCGGACAAGCCGCAGCGAGACGTCGCATCCTTCCTTGCGCTCTCTCCGGAGGGCCCGCTTCTGGGAATCGATCCCGGCACGAAGCGCATCGGCATCGCGGCCAGCGACGCATCCAGGATGATTGCCTCGCCGGTCGAAGTTCTCGTGCGCCGGCGCTGGAGTGAAGTCCTGGCGCATCTGCGGAGCCTTGTCGAGAAGAGAGGCATCACCGGCATCGTTCTCGGACACCCCTTCAACATGGATGGAAGCGAGGGGCCGCGGGCCCAATCCGCCTGGCAGACAGGGGTCAATCTCCAGACCGGTCTCGAACTGCCGGTCCTGATGTGGGACGAGCGACTCAGCACCTTCGAGGCCGAAGAGATCATCGCCGAAAACGAAGTCCGGAAACGTCACGGCCAGCACTGGATCGATGCCGTGGCGGCCTCCGTCATCCTGCGGGACGCCCTTGGCGCACTCGACCGGGTTGAAAGACCAGTCGATCCCGCCTGACGCTCCGGCTCCTGCATTTCAATCAGTCGCTGCTCAGAGTTGCAATCGGCCAGAAGCGTTGTTTGCAGATGGGCGAGGCCTCACCTCCTCTCCACCTTCCGACTGCTTCGCTCACGCCTCTACGAGGTACTGGAGAGTGACACCAAACAGGGTGCCGAACTCAAGCATCCGGCGGCACTGTGTGGCAGACTGACCTGCTCGATATCCGAATGATCGAAGTCAGGATCCAGTAACCTCCGACGGTGACGGTGTTACTGGGATTTACTTGCGGGCCCCAAAATCAAAGGTGTCGATCTTCTGGTTTCCACCGCTTCAGGCGGCCTGCCCTTCGAACGGAACGAGTTCGATTTCATCTTCCCGCGTGCGAGCGCGGGCAATGTCATAGCTGGTCTGCATCCTCATCAGCGTATCCATGGATACGCCAAACACCTTCTCGATCCTGAGCGCCATTTCCGGCGAGAGAGCGGCGCGCTCATTGAGAAGTGCGGACAACGCTGGACGCGTCACCCCGAGCCTACGCGCCGCCTCCGTCACTGTCAGGCCGAGCGCCTCGACAATCTCGCTCTTCACAAATCCACCCGGGTGGGCCGGATTCTTCATCCGGATCCCCTGTGACGTGCTCATTGCAGCCTCCTAGTGATAGTTCTCGTAGTTCAGATCCACAATCTCGTCCTCATCCAGGTCGACCCGGAATGTGATCCGCCAGTTCTTCGTAACCGACAGGCTCCATACGTCCTTGCAATCGCCTGAGAGCCGATGCGCCTTCCAAGTGGGAACCGTCAACAGTTCAGCCTCTCGCTCCATGTCCTGGAGAGAGGACAAGATCCGCCGGAGCTTCGGCACAACGGCAGGCTGGAGTCCCGCAGTGTTGTCATCCTCCATAAGCCGGCGAAGCCCCTTGTGACGCACACTGCGAATCATCATGACAGAGTTTATCGAGATACCATGTTAGGCGTCGAGCGACACTTTACAAAACGTTGAGAAGCGAGCCTTGACACCTCTACAGTTCGTGTTCATCTCGGGATCGTTCCGTCTCCCGCGCCAGCACCCGAGGGGGACGTATCTGGCGGACATTATGCTGCTGTCGTCTTTCTTGGCATCGACGCCGGAGCGCTTGGAGGTGACCGCCCTCTCTTCGGCCAATTCCTCGAAACCACCGTCTTCCAGGAATCGAGAAGGCAGGCGAACTGGCATGACACCCCGGCCGGATTCTCTCATTTTCGCGACAAGGACAGTGAAAAGGTCGACATCGTGCCGAACACCTCTCGGGCGGCATCGCCGGAGTCGAAGTCAAGACTTCGGCAACAGTCAGGTCCGGCGACTTCCGGCGTCTCCCTAGGCTCAGGAACGCACTCAGCCAGCGTTTCACACGGGATGTGGTGCTCTCCGACGGAGAAGCGGAGCTTCCTTTCGGTAAGCATCTCCACGCCCCCTGTCTCCCGCCCGTGGCAGGCGCCATGACCGGCGAATTGCTCTGGAGCAGTGATCCGCGCGAACGCGATTGGACCTGTGGATGACGGATGGCCTGATGTGGTGTAGGTAAGTGTTTTCAATCATGCCGCGCGACGTCACGCCCTCGAGGTTTTCCCACCGCCACCTGCTTGGCATCGAGGATCTGTCGCCGGACGATATCAACATTCTTCTGGACTTGGCCGACTCCTACGTGGCCCTCAATCGCCGCGCCGAAAAGAAGCGTGATCTGCTGCGCGGCCGCACCCAGATCAACATGTTCTTCGAGAGCTCGACCCGCACCCGGACGTCGTTCGAACTCGCAGGCAAACGCCTTGGCGCCGATGTCATCAACATGGCTCCCTCGACCAGTGCCATCAAGAAGGGCGAAACCCTGGTCGACACGGCGGCGACGCTCAACGCCATGCATCCCGACCTGCTCATCGTGCGGCATCCCGACAGCGGCGCGGTCAAGCTCCTTGCCCGTTCCGTCAGGGCCGCCGTGATCAACGCCGGCGACGGCAGCCACGAGCACCCGACCCAGGCCCTGCTCGACGCGCTCACCATCCGCCGCCGTCTCGGGCGTCTCAACGGCCTGACAGTCACCATCTGCGGCGACATCGCCCACAGCCGGGTGGCCCGTTCCAACATGCTCCTCCTCAACACCATGGGCGCCAGGGTGCGTCTCGTCGCCCCTCCGACCCTGCTGCCGCCGAGGGTCGACCGCTATGGCGTCGAGGTTCATCACGACATGACGGAGGGTCTGAAGGACGCCGACATCGTCATGATGTTGCGGTTGCAGACGGAGCGGATGCAGGGAAGCTTCGTGCCTTCCCAGCGCGAGTACTTCCAATTCTTCGGGCTGACCTACGAGAAGATCGCCCACGCCAGACCCGATGCACTCATCATGCATCCGGGTCCGATGAACCGGGGTATCGAGATCGACAGCGAGGTGGCCGACGACATCAACCGCAGCGTCATCCTCGATCAGGTCGAGATGGGCGTCGCCGTGCGCCAGGCCTGTCTCGAACTCCTCACCGGCAATCTCGACCACCCGGAGCACAACCAGTGACTCCTCGCCTTGCCGACATCTCGATCAAGAAACACAAGGCGGAACGGACAGCCTATCTGGATCTGCGCCTGATCGACCCGGCAAGCCGGCGTGACGAGACCGGTGGGATCCTCACCGATGGCGAGACCATCGTCGATCTTGGCCCAGGGGTGACACGCGAAAACATTCCTGCGGGAACCGCGGTGATCGACGCCCGGGGACTGATCGCTGCACCCGGCCTCGTCGATCTCAGGGCACACCTGAGAGAACCCGGATTCGAAC
>JAJEBJ010000205.1 GCA_022822575.1 Alphaproteobacteria bacterium
GATGGTGGCGAGATCGCCGATGAGGGTGCGGAAGCTGTGCACCGGATCGCCGTCGGGGGTTCGCCTGGTTGCCGCCTTGGCCTGGGCACTCGTCGATGTCGTCGCCGGAGCGACGACGGACCGGCGCAGGGCCTCGGCGCCTTCGGCATCCTCGTCGTCGAACAGCATGGGTTTGAGCTTCCGGCGCATGTTCCATTCCACGTAGTAGGCCAGCATCGCGATACACTGCCCATTTTCACGCATCCGAACTGACGATCCGTTATCGGTTTCATCCCTGTGCCGGCGAGAAGGTGGAAGTGCAGCAACGCCGTTCGTCTCCGGCCGGCACCATCCTTTATGTCCGCCTGCAGTCGAGCGGTCGTCCGCTGGCGATTCGCGAATGGATGACCTGGCCGGAATCGGCGGCCTGGGTTGTGCGTGACCGCCCCAGGCTCTCGCGCGAGGCTTTGTCGGACCTGCGCATGATCGTTGATACCGTCGTGTGCACCTCTGCAGACGACGGAGACGCCGATGAAGCGGAACAGACGGATGATGCGACAGGGGCAGCTGTTCGAACCGGACGGCATCGTCCTGGAAGACGGTTGCGAGAAGCACATGCTGGATCTGCTGGCGCAGCTGATCCGGGAGGCGGCAAGGGCCCACACGGCGGGCGAGGGAGGCGGGCATGAACAAGATCACGCCTGACCATCTTGCGAAAAGGGCGATCGTGTATGTCCGCCAGTCTTCCGATCACCAGGTGCGCCACAACACCGGCAGCCAGAACTGGCAGTACGGTCTTGAGGCGCGCGCCAGGTCTTTGGGCTGGAAGACTGTCACCTTCGTCGATGAGGATCTCGGCCTTTCGGGCAATGGCGCCGTCAGGCGGTCCGGCTTCAACACCATGCTTGATGCCGTCTGCGAGCGGGAAGTGGGCATCATCCTTGCCGTGGAAGCAACCAGGCTGTCTCGAAATGGCCGTGAGTGGCATACGTTGCTGGAGTTCTGCGGTATCGTCGGTTGCCTGCTGGCCGACGAGCAGGCGGTCTATGACCCCCGCCTGCCAGCGGATCGCATGGTGCTCGGACTTTTTGGAACCATGTCCGAGCTTGAGCTTGCGAACATGCGCCGGCGCTCGATCGAGGGCCGCAACCACAAGGCCGCACGCGGCGAGTTGTTCCTGGCCGTGTCCGCCGGATATCAGCGCGTCGGCAAGAACGCGATCGAGAAGGATCCGGACCTGCGTGTCCGCGCGGCGATTGAGCTCGTCTTTCGCAAGTTCGACGAGATGCAGAGCGTTCGCCAGGTCCACCTCTGGTTCAGCGACGAGGGTCTCGAGCTGCCGTCACGGCCGAGAATCGAGAAAGAGCAGCTGCAATGGCGGGTCCCGAACTATGGGCGTGTGCGCGGGATCCTGACCAATCCGGTCTATTGCGGAGCGTATGCGTTTGGCCGCACCGCGACCGAAGTCGAAATCCGCGACGGGCAAAAGAAGGTCAGGCAAAAGGTGGTGAGCAATCGGGATGACTGGCAAGTCTTTATCCCCGACAATCACGAGGGGTATATCAGCCTGGAAACCTGGGAACGGAACCAGAGGGTGATCGCGGACAACAGCACGAAGATGATGGCCTCGGGACACCGCGGTGCGGTTCGCAGTGGTGCAGCCCTCCTGACCGGGCTGCTGCGATGCGGTCACTGCGGCCGCAAGCTGACGGTCTCCTACAGTGGAGTCCAAGGGAGGGTGCTGCGGTACATCTGCCAGTCGGGGGTCATCAATCACAACGAGCCGAAGTGCATCTCGTTCGGCGGCCTTGCCGCGGATGAGGCTGTCGGCAGGGAGATGGTTCGCATTCTCGAGCCGCTGGGCCTGATGGCGGCACTCCGCGCGATCGAGGACGATGCCGAGACAGGATCAGAAGTGGTTCGCCAGCATGAGATCGCGCTTGAGCGCGCACGCTATGAGGCCGATCGCGCGTTCCGCCAGTACGATGCCGTCGACCCGGGGAACCGGCAGGTGGCGGGCGAACTGGAGCGTCGGTGGAACGAGCGTCTGGTTGCGGTGCAGACGACCGAGACTGCGCTGAAAGAGGCGCACGAGGCCTGCGCGGACATGAGGATGGATGAGGCGGAGCGGGAGGCCTGCCTGCAGCTCGGCACCGATCTTGAACTGGCATGGAACCATGAGGGCGTCAGTGCCGAGACCCGCAAGCGCATCCTACGCGCCGCGCTCGAGGAAATCGTGGTCTGGCGCGAGGAGTGGCGGACCAGGCTGCTGCTGCACTGGCGTGGCGGTGACCACACGGAGCTGTTCTTCGCCCGCAAGGCCAGTGGTCAGCATCGCCATGTGACCGATGTCGAAACCGGAGCGCTGATCACGGGACTGGCGCGACAGATGCCGGACATGGCGATCGCGTCGTTGCTGAACCGCTTGGGCCGGCGCACCGGTAAGGGCAACAGCTGGAAGCAGGCAAACGTCTGCGGCTTTCGCTACAGGCGCGGCATCCCTGCCTACAGTGAAGGCGAGCGGCTGGAGCGCGGTGAAATGACGCTGAGCGAAGCCGC
>JAJEBJ010000299.1 GCA_022822575.1 Alphaproteobacteria bacterium
GGGAGTCCTTTCCGAATCGCTGGCGGACGGCATCAAGCGCCTCGTCGACCCGGGCGCTGGACTGCCTTGTGGCATGATCGAAGAGGTCGCCGCACTCGGTGTGCCCGGAATCGACCAGATCGTGAACGCCGACTCCGATCAGACGGAAGGTGCGGCCGTCGGTTTCGCGGGCCAGCAGTCCTTCACCGACAAGAAAGATCTCCTCGGCTGACTGGGTCGGGTGTTGAAGGTGGCGATTTCGGGTGATGATGCGGAAATTCGCGGTCTTCAGCTTGAGCGTCACCCCCCTTGCGGCCAACCCGGCTCTTTTTGTGCGTTCTGAGACGCTCTCCGAGAGTTGCCAGAGTACCCTGCGCAGTTTGGCAAAGTCCGCAGTATCGTCATGAAGTGTGGTTTCCGAAGAGATACTCCGGGTTTCGCCTTCCGGCTCCACCGCACGGTCATCCTCACCCCGGCTGAACTGGAAGAAGCGGTGGCCAATCTTGCCGTAGCGTGAGATCAACTCGGCTTCATCGAAGCGGGCGAGATCGCCGATCAGGGTAATGCCGTCGCGGGCAAGGCGGCGTCGGGTCGCTTCGCCCACGCCCCAGAGCAGATTGACCGGCTTGTCGGCGAGAAAGCGCTGTGCCTCGCTGCGGCCTATGACCGCAAACCCGAAAGGCTTGTCGAGATCGGAAGCGATCTTGGCAAGAAACTTGTTGTAGCTCAGTCCGATGGACACCGTGATCCCCAGTTCCTCGCGGATCTGGTTGGCGAGCCGAGCCAGGGTCCGGGCCGGCGAGCCACCATGCAATGCACTGGTTCCCGAGAGATCCATGAACGCCTCATCGATGGAGAGTGTCTCAACCAGCGGTGTCACGTTCCGCATCATGGTGCGAACTTCATTTCCAATGGCGACATACTTTCCCATGTCAGGGGGGATCACATGAGCCTCGGGGCACAGCTTCAGGGCGCGGAACATGGGCATGGCCGAGCGCACACCGAAGGACCGGGCAATGTAGCAGCAGGCAGCGACGACCCCGCGATGGCGGCCGCCAACGATCACCGGCACATTCGCAAGCTCCGGCCGGTCCCGTTTCTCGATGGCCGCATAGAAGGCGTCGCAATCGAGATGGGCGATGGCGAGATCGTCAAGTTCCGGATGGCACACGATGCGTCGTGACCCGCAGGCATCACATGCCTCGAAACCGGATTGCGGCCGATGGCCGCAGGAGCGGCAAAGGGTCTTCACATCTCAACCTTACGTCCCTGCAGCACCGATGTCGCGCCTTGCCGATGTCCGTGCCGTCGCTAACATGATGCAGTGTTCGGTGAAGAAGGCCATTCCAGCCGTGTCCTACCAGTATGTCTATGTCATGAAGGGCCTTACCAAGACCTGGCCCGGCGGCAGAACCGTCCTGCGTAACATCTGGCTCTCTTTCCTGCCTGGGGCCAAGATCGGTGTGCTCGGGCCCAATGGGGCCGGGAAGTCCACGCTCCTGAGAGTCATGGCCGGAGTCGAACGGGACTTCGACGGCGAAGCCTGGGCGGCTGCCCAGGCAACGGTCGGATATCTGCCCCAGGAACCGGAACTCGATCCTTCGAAGGACGTCATGGGCAATGTCATGGAAGCGATGGCGGAGACAAGAGCCCTGCTGGAGCGTTTCAACGAGGTCTCGGCACGCTTCGCCGAACCTCTTGATGATGACGAGATGAATGCGCTGATCGAGGAACAGGGCGAAATACAACAACAGATCGATGCCGTGGGTGGCTGGGATCTCGAACGCACGCTTGAGATCGCCATGGATGCGCTGCGGCTGCCGCCGGGAGATGCCGAGGTCAGACATCTTTCAGGGGGTGAGAAGCGGCGGGTGGCCCTGTGTCGCCTGCTTCTGCAAAAACCCGACCTTCTTCTCCTTGACGAACCGACCAACCACCTCGATGCCGAATGCGTAGCGTGGCTGGAACGCCATCTCGCAGCATACGAGGGAACCGTCGTGGCGGTGACGCACGATCGCTACTTCCTGGAGAACGTGGCCGGATGGATTCTTGAACTCGATCGCGGTGAAGGAATTCCCTTCGAGGGAAACTACTCGGGCTGGCTGGAGAGCAAGCAGGAAAGGCTGCGAAGGCAGGGCAGGGAAGAGGAGGCGCGCCGGAAGGCGCTTGAACGCGAACTTGAGTGGGTACGTTCGTCACCCGGAGCGAGACGCACGAAGGGTAGGGCACGTCTCGGTGCCTATGAGGAGCTTCTTGCCGAGAGCCGGAACAGCGCAGAAGGACCGGCAAGGGGTCGTATCGCCATTCCGCCGGGACCACGCCTCGGCGACCTGGTGATTCGCGTCGAGGCACTGTCGAAGGCCTTCGGGGACCAGCTGCTCATGGACGGCCTCGATTTCACCCTGCCCCAGGCCGGGATCGTCGGCATTATCGGCGCCAATGGCGCCGGCAAGTCGACACTCGTGAAAATGCTGACCGATCGCGAGGAGCCTGATGGCGGGATTGTCGCTGTTGGCGACACGGTGGTCACCGGCTATGTCGACCAGAGTCGGGACGACCTCGATCCCGGAGCGACAGTGTGGGAGCAGATCACGGGCGGCGCCGAGATGCTTGCGATGGGCGCCAGGGAAGTGTCGAGCCGCGCCTACGTCGGAGCATTCGGATTTCACGGCCCCGATCAGCAGAAGAAGGTAGGCGAACTGTCGGGCGGTGAGCGCAATCGCGTGCACCTCGCCACCATGCTGAAATCAGGGGCCAATGTGCTATTTCTCGATGAGCCGTCCAACGATCTCGATGTCGATACCCTGCGGGCCCTCGAGGAGGCATTGATGGGCTTTGCCGGATGTATCGTGATCATCAGTCATGACCGCTGGTTCCTTGACCGCCTTGCCACCCATATTCTCGCCTTCGAAGGTGACAGCCACGTAGAGTGGTTCGAAGGCAACTACGAAGCCTATGAAGAGGACAGAACCAGACGGCTGGGGGCCTACGAACCCCACCGAATCAGGTACAGGCCGCTGACACGGTGAAGGAACCACCGCCGCCG
>JAJEBJ010000233.1 GCA_022822575.1 Alphaproteobacteria bacterium
GGAGGCAATCCCTACCCCGAGGGCGAGCCGGTCAAGGTCGTCATCAGGCAGATCGACGGCAAGTGGCACGCGACTGTCTGCTACAGGGTGGCGGCTGTCGAGCGGCCTGACGACGGCACGGTGACCGGCATCGACATGAACGTGAGCCAGGTGGCCACCAGCGACGGCGAGATCATGTCGGCGCCGGACATGGGCCGCCTTGAAGCGCGGTGCAAGCGTTTGCAGCGCAGGATGTCGCGCCAGAAGAAGGGCAGCAGGCGGCGAGAGCGCACCCGCCGCCGCCATGCCCGGACGATGCGCAGGATGGCCATGAAGCGGCGCGACTGGCAGCACCACGTCTCGCGAAAGCTGGCGGGCGGAACGGTCGTCGTGGAGGATCTCAACACCCGGGGCATGACCCGGAGTGCGAAAGGAACCATCGGGGAACCGGGAGCCGGCGTGCGTCAGAAGGCGGGCCTCAATCGCGCCATCCTCGCGACCGGCTGGAGCGACCTGCGGGTGATGCTCGGCTACAAGGCTCCGCGCCTCATCGCGGTGAACCCGGCGCAGACCAGCCGGACGTGTGCGGAGTGCGGCACGGCAGACGCCGCCTCGCGCCCGTCGCAAGCGACATTCAAGAGCGTGGCGTGTGGCCATGCCGACCATGCGGACCTGAACGCGGCCCGCAACATCAGGCGTCGGGGACAGGCGCATCTGCACGGGGAGGGAGCGTTGCCGTCAGGCACTCCGATGATCCGTGAAACGGATCGCAGACTGGCGGCGTGAGCCGTTCAGTCAACGAGTCCCTGATTGAGTAGGCGGGAGGGGTGAGAACAATGGCGAAGGACCGGACAGATGTCGTGATCGTTGGCGCCGGACTGGCCGGACTACACGCTGCGGATGCCCTGCTGGCGGAAGGCGCAACCGTGCGCGTGCTGGAAGCCCGTGACCGCGTCGGGGGACGCGTTGTGAGCGAAACCGTGGATGGCTCGATCATCGAGTTGGGGGGGCGGTGGATCGGTGACGGTCAAACGGAAGTAATGGCCCTCGCAAAACGCTTCGGACGGTCGTGGTATGAACCCTATTCGGACGGACGAACGTCAGTGTGGTTCGGCAACGAAGCCCATGCAGGGGCCGCTGCAGACCCCGAAATCGTCGCCGCAGTCAGGCAGATCGACGCGCTTGCCGACACAGTCAACATCGAGACTCCGTGGGCCTCTCCAGACGCCGATAAACTGGATCAGGAAACCCTGCAAACCTACCTGGAGCGCCATTTTGATGATCCGGTAGTCCAGTTTCTACGTTTTGAGCTCTCTGGATTTCTGCCGGAACCATGGGATGTCTCGCTCCTCCATGCACTGTTCTATCTGAAGTCAAACCACGGATTTGCTGGAATCCTTGGTCTCGATGGCATCAGGCATGATGCCTATATGGTCGAGGGCGGAACATACAGCTTGGCAGAAATGCTGGCGAAGGAAGTGGGCGACGTCATTAGACTGTCGGCTCCCGTGTCTCAAATCGAATGGTCATCCGACAATGTGACCGTGCGAGGCGCCTTCGGCGCCGTGGAAGGACGCGCTGCGATAGTCTCGATCCCACCGGTGCTCGCCGGGCGCATCGACTATGAACCCGCCATGCCGCATGACAGAGACTACCTCACGCAGCGGGCACCTATTCGTGGCAAGATGTCCTTTGCCATGCTGTTCGATACGCCAGTATGGCGTGACGAGGGATTGAACGGCTTCGGGAACGATGAGCGCCTCGTGATTTGGGGTCCCGGCGGTGCAAATCCGCCCGGGTTGCTGCAGGGCCTGGTTTCAATTCCGGAATCCCGGCGACTTGCAGCCTTCAGCCAGTCTGCTCGACGCGACACTTTGGTGAGCCATGCTTCCGAAATCTTTGGCCTGAGGTTACCAGAACCACGCTACTACTCCGACATTCATTGGGCAGCTGAGCGCTACAGTCGCGGATGCAACAGCTATCTGACGCCGGGTGTATGGATCGCGCACGGTCATGCCTACCGCTCACCCGTCGGGCCAATCTACTGGGCCGGTGCGGAATACGCGGCTGAATGGGTCGGCCAGATGGAGGGCGCACTGGAAACCGGCCGGCAAGCTGCCGAACGCATTCTTGTGCAGTGTCTAAACCGCCAGTCTTGAGGAGGGACGATAATGACTGACGTACTGGACACTCTGTTATCACCCGATGTGCGAGACCGAGTGCGCGGGCCAATCGAGTCGCCAGAGACATTCCCGCCCCGCACCGATTCGAGTGACGCATTTTCTGCCGGTACTCGAGCGCGCATTTGAGCGCAACTGGATGGCTCTCTGCTTTGGTCACCAAATGCAAGAGGGGCATGTATCGGAAAGTCACATTCATGCGGCCCACCGATCCGTTTCACGGTTCGCAGGCCCGGGCGATGCGGCAACCTCCCCGTGCAGCCGCGCCTGTCCCCGACGCCGTATGGTGCGGGCCGCGTTCAGGTCCGCATGGTCCACATGGCCGCAGGCCACGCATTCGAATGTCCTGCCCCGGCGCGAAGCGGCGTTCACCGCGCCGCACGCCGCGCAGGATTGGCTCGTAAAGGCCGGATTGACAGCCACGACGCGCGGAGCCTTGTAGTCGAGCATCGCCCGCAAGTTGCCCCAGGCGGTGGCGAGGATCTCACGGTTCAGTCCGGCCTTCGCCTTCACGTTCGTCCCGGGTTGCT
>JAJEBJ010000288.1 GCA_022822575.1 Alphaproteobacteria bacterium
GATGAGACCGAAGCGACACTCAAGCGACTGCGCCGATCTGGCAGGACAACCGCGCTCGAGGCATCCAATCCCGCATACCGCACCAACCATTACAAGACGGATCGAGTCAGGATCCAGGGCCGTCTGGTGGGCCTGTTACGCTGCTACTGAAGCCTTCATGAACGTTGTGACACGATTTGCTCCGTCTCCGACGGGGACCCTGCACATAGGCGGCGCCCGCACGGCATTGTTCAACTGGCTTTACGCCCGCCATTGGCACGGCACATTCCGGCTGCGCATCGAGGACACGGATCGCAAACGGTCGACGCAAGAGTCGATTGAAGCCATCTTCGATGCCCTCGACTGGCTTGGAATTGACTGGGATGGAGAAGCCGTCTTCCAGTTCGCGCGTTCACCCCGTCACCGTGAGGTGGCCCGCATCCTGGTTGATGCCGGCCACGCCTATCGCTGCTACATGACCAGCGAGGAACTGCAACGTTCCAGGACAAGGGCGAAGAACGAGGGCCGCGTCTGGCGTTACGATGGGACCTGGCGTGACAGGGATCCTTCCGATGCCCCCCCTGGTGTTACCCCCGCGATCCGTCTGAAAGCACCCCGCGAGGGACACACGATCATCAATGATCACGTGCAGGGCGAGGTGGCGATAGCCAACGCCGAACTCGACGACATGGTTCTCCTGCGCGCCGATGACACCCCGACATACATGCTGTCGGTTGTCGTCGATGACCATGACATGGGGGTCACGCATGTCATTCGTGGTGACGAGCACCTCGTCAATGCGGCCCGCCAGAGCCAGATCTACCAGGCCCTCGGTTGGACGGCACCGGGATTTGCCCATATCCCCCTGATTCATGGAACCGATGGAAGGCGACTGGCGAAACGCCATGGGGCGACCGGCGTTGAACATTACCGCGAGGAAGGATATCTCGCTGACGCTCTCGTCAACCACCTGCTGCGCCTGGGCTGGAGCCATGGTGATGAGGAAGTGATCTCAAGGGACAGCGCGGTTCACTGGTTCGATCTTCCGGCGATCGGCAGGTCCCCGGCCCGTTTCGATCCCGAGAGGCTTTCCACTCTCAACCGGCACTACATCAGGAACACCGACGATGTGACACTCGCCCGCCTTGCCACCGGACATGTCGCCAGCCGCCTGGCGCGAAACGTTGATGACGAGGAGGCAGATTTGCTGGTCAAGGCCATGCCGGTACTCAAGGAGAGATCGAGAACCCTGGTTGAACTGGCGCAAAACTCCCTCTTTCTTTTCCACCGAAGGCCTCTGGTGATCGAACCGAAGGCGGCGAAGGTGCTCGATCGCGATGCCGTCATGCGCCTCGCAGCACTGGTAGAGCGCGTCAATTGCCTCGAAACCTGGGACGTGACGTCGCTTGAAGCGTGCGTGCGTGCGTTCAGCGAGGAATGCTCGATTTCGTTGGGCAAGGTGGCCCAACCGCTCAGGGCCGTCCTGACGGGCAGCACCGTTTCGCCACCCATTTTCGATGTCCTCGCACTCCTCGGCCGCGACGAGTGCCTGGCCAGGATCAAGGACATCACGCAAGCCGCCCATCCCTGAGCCGTCGGAGATGCCAACGCACTCGCGTGTTCTGTTAGTATGATATCGTAACCATTTGAATAACAGTCGCAAATATCTGGCACTCTCTCGCGGAGCAGACATGTTTGCTTGACGGACAGGCTCGGCGATTGCTATAGGGACTGCCCTTGAGGGCAATTTCGACGGGTTGCGTGACCGGGGCAGGCGCTCGTGCACAAGGGGAACAACGACATGTCGGGATTTGCAACACCTGTCCTGCCCGGGCCAACCCCGGACGGTTTCGTGTACCTCGTGGACCCGGAAACCGGAGAGCGCCTCGCAAGGCTGCCGGTTCTGCGCGGCACCATCGGCCCCGACGTGATCGACGTGCGCACGCTCCACGCCCAGAGCGGCATGTTTTCCTACGATCCCGGTTACATGGCCACGGCGAGCTGTGAATCCACCATCACCTATGTCGACGGTGACGAGGGCGAACTGCTCTATCGTGGCTACCCCATTGAACAGCTGGCGGAGCAATCCAACTTCCTCGAGGTCTGCTACCTCATCCTGACCGGCGAGCTGCCGGAACGGGAGGCTTTCGAGAAGTTCAGCCATGATGTGACCCACCATACGATGCTGCACGAGCAGGTGAGTTTCCTGCTCCGCGGTTTCCGCAGGGATGCGCACCCCATGGCCCTGATGGTGGGTGTCGTCGGTGCGCTTTCGGCCTTCTACGCGGAAAGTTCCGATGTCGCGAGCGAGGGCCAGCGCATGATCTCGGCCTACAGGCTTCTCGCCAAGATGCCGACCATTGCCGCCATGGCCTACAAGTGGTCGATTGGCCAACCCTTCATGTACCCCAAGAACAAACTGGGTTACGCAGAGAACCTTCTTCACATGATGTTTGCGGTGCCCTGCGAGGACTACACGGTCAATCCTGTCCTGGCGCGTGCAATGGACCTCATCCTCATCCTCCACGCCGATCATGAACAGAATGCCTCCACGTCAACGGTCCGCCTGACCGGGTCATCGGGTGCCAATCCCTTTGCCAGTGTCGCTTCGGGCATCGCGAGTCTCTGGGGACCTGCACACGGGGGGGCCAACGAAGCCGTTCTACGGATGCTGGAGGAAATCGGCACCTTCGACAGGATCCCGGAGTTTCTCGACCGGGCAAAGGATCGGGGTGATACGATCCGTCTCATGGGTTTCGGACACCGCGTCTACAAGAATTATGATCCGCGCGCCAAGATCATGCGGGACGCGTGTCACCAGGTCCTCGATGAACTTGACGTGCGTGACGACCCCCATCTCAGGATTGCCTTGGAACTCGAAAAGATCGCGCTTGACGATCCGTACTTCGTCTCCCGCAATCTCTATCCCAACGTCGATTTCTATTCCGGGATCATTCTCAAGGCCATGGGTATTCCAAGACACCTCTTCACGGCCGTCTTTGCAGTCGCCCGGACCGTTGGCTGGGTCGCGCAGTGGAACGAGATGCACGTCGACGTGTCACAACGGATTGGTCGTCCCCGCCAGATCTATACAGGCAGCCAGAAGCGCAGTTACGTCGCCATGGATGCCCGCTGAAATTCACGCAAGCGAGAAACAGACATGAAGTACCTTCACACCATGGTGCGCGTCAGGAACCTCGAGGAGTCGCTCAATTTCTACTGCCGCAAGCTCGGACTCGTTGAAATCGACCGCCATGAGAACAGTGCCGGACGCTTCACGCTGGTCTTTCTGGGCGCTGAGGACAACCCCGAATCACAGGTCGAGCTGACGTGGAACTGGGACGACGAGGAGTACACCGGAGGTCGCAATTTCGGCCACCTCGCCTACGAGGTGGATGACATCCATGCACTGTGCAGTCGGCTCGCCGAAAATGGCGTCACCATCAACCGGCCCCCACGTGACGGCAGGATGGCATTCGTGCGTTCGCCCGACGGTATCTCCATCGAACTGTTGCAGAAAGATGGAGCGCTCGAGCCCTGTGAACCCTGGGTTTCCATGCCGAACACGGGCACGTGGTGAACCGCTGACCTCAATCATGGCGGACCTTGATCAGGCCGTTACCATCCTCAGGACGTAGCGCAAAAAGTCGAGATTCTCCTTTTCCAGCCAGCTCAGTGGCCCGGGTTCGGCGAGCGGTGCCTGTACGCCCTCCCAGAGGGCCTCGACCACCACACGGTCTTCCTCGTTGGTGGCATCGAGGAAGGCCTTCGCCTCTTCAAGCCGGGAGTCAAGATCCTTCTGGTCAGCCATGACTTCGGGGGCAAATGCCAGACCATAGCGCACGTCAATCTCGCCCGGACTCCTGGGCTGCAGGCTCAGATACCACAGGTGATCGGGGGCAAGGACGAACATGTGGCAGGGAAAGACCGTCCCCAGAATTGATGTCGAACGTGCCCTGCCTCGCAGACTGCGGTTCCGCGAATGGGCGGTTCCCACCGGGGCATCGGTCGTCTTCGTGAACCACTGGAAGGTGAAGGCCGCACCGTCATCGCCAAAGCGTGTCTCCTCGACCGGGAAGTACGCACCCACCGTCCGGCGATGCGTGACTGGGAGGTGATAGCCTTCCATGAAGTTCTCCGTGAGAAGCTTCCAGTTCGTCTTCCAGACGTGGTCCTGCCTGTCGACCTCGACATAGTCGGCCGCATGGTAGTCGGCCATCACGTGTTCGAGTCCAGCAAGCCTCTCCCCCGGCACCGGAATGCCGGCATCCAGCGTGATGTAGATCCATCCCTGCCAGACTTCGCAGCGCACCCGAGGCAATGAAACCGTTGAAACATCGAAACCCCGGGTCTTCTCCATATGGCGTGCCTGGAGCAGGCGACCGTCGAGGTCATAGGTCCACGCGTGGTAGGGACAGACGATACGCCGGCACCGCCCCGACCCGGAGAGAAGCTTCATCATGCGGTGGCGACAGACGTTGGAGAACGCCTTCAGCGAACCGTCCTTCTGGCGCACCACGGCGACGGGTTGCGCACCGATCCTCCAGGTAAGGTAGTCCCCCGGTTGCGGAATGCTCTCGACGCGTCCGGCGCAGTGCCATTCCCTGGCGAAGATCCTCTCCTGTTCGAGTTCGAAGAATTCCCGGGAAGCGTAGACCTCGCCTGGCATGGTCGATGCATCGGCAAGATCGCGTTCGGCCAGGTGGGACAGTCTCTTGACAAGGGCTCCGGTCTCACGGTTGACCATGATGCCGCCTCTCCAATCGTCTGCGCGCCCATATCAGACTAGGGCCACCTCCCGCAATCGATTGTTGTCCCATCATCCTCGTGCGGTTCTGCGGCACCTGCCGAAATCACCCTGTCAATGAGGGATGCCGTCCCGGAAACCTGGTTGGTGGGAAATCGAATGGTGGCCGTCCGGCTTGGGGCCGGCTGAGCCGTCAGCGACCGTCTTCGCCATCAGATGGCCGCCAGTTATCGGGGGGATACGGAACGGGTCGGCGCGCTATGCGGTGAGCGCCCGGGCAAGATCGTCCTTCACGTCCCGCACATCCTCCAGGCCGACATGCAGGCGGACGAGGCCTTCCGTGATGCCGAGCCGGTTCCGGTCGGCTTCAGGGAGCTTGGAATGTGTCGTGGTTGCCGGATGGGTGATCAGGCTCTTCGAATCGCCCAGGTTGTTCGAGATATCGATCAGGCCGAGGGCATTGAGGAAACGGAAGGCCTGCGGGCGCCCGCCGTCGAGTTCGAAGCTCACGATGCTGCCACCATCGACCATCTGCTTGCGCGCAAGCGCGGCCTGGGGGTGGCTGTCAAGATGCGGATAGAGCGTGCGGCGGACGCCATGGCGGTTCTCGAGCCACAGCGCCACGTCCCTGGCGTTCGCACAGTGACGACCGACACGCAGATCGAGGGTCTCCAGTCCCTTCAGCAGCAGCCAGGCGTTGAACGGCGAGAGCGCCGGGCCGGTGTGCTTGAGAAAGGCGAAGAGTGGACCGTCGACAAACTTGGACGGGCCGAGCACAGCGCCGCCCAGGCAGCGGCCCTGCCCGTCGATGTGTTTGGTAGCAGAATAGACGACGATGTCTGCGCCGAACTCCAGAGGCTTCTGGAGAAGCGGCGAAGCAAAGACGTTGTCGACGATGACCAGTGCGCCCGCCTCGTGTGCGATGGCGCATACCTCGGACAGGTCGATGATCTCGAGTGTCGGATTCGATGGCGACTCCAGGAACACGGCCCGGGCGCCGTCCCTGAGCGCGTCACGCCACTGATCGAGATCGGTGCCGTCGACGAGATGGGTCTCGACTCCGAATCTCGGCAGGATATTCGCCACGATGTGGTGGCAGGAGCCGAACAGCGCACGGGAGGCCACTGCCCGATCGCCGGCTTCGAGCAAGGCCGCCAGTGCAGCATAGACGGCCGCCATGCCCGACGCCGTCGCCCGGCAGGCTTCTGCGCCCTCCAGAAGGCGCAGGCGTTCCTCGAACATGGAGACGGTCGGGTTGCCGTAGCGCGAATAGATGTAGTGCGGGTTTTCCTCCGCGAACGCCGCGGCAACCTCCTCGGCGGTGCCATAGACGTAGCCCGAAGTCATGTAGAGTGCTTCGGACGTTTCGTCGTGTCCTGAGCGGGTGAGACCGCCGCGGACCAGCGCTGTCTGCGGGCGTCGGGTTGGGGAAGCGGCGTGAGCGTCAGTCATCTCTGATCCTCCAAAAGGAAAACCCCGACCCACCAGGGTCAGGGCGCTCTTGGAGATCGGCCTCGACCATTTTAGCGGGTTGTTTAACGTGGTCGCAAGCCGGTCGGCACAAATCACCACGTACCGCCTGACCTATGGCTTGTGGAGCCCGATGTCAAGCAGAGAGACGTGCACAGCCATGATTTTGGGCGTCGGACCTTCGGCACAGTCAGCGGCACGGAACTGTTCCGAGGCACATCCACGTTCCGGGAGTGATGGTAGCCAGGCAAATCGGCAGTATCGAGTGGCGAGCCGGTTCCGGTGTTGAGAGTGCCGACCCAGAACTCCTCACATTGCGGGCATCGCTGAAAGTGCGCCAATGTCTTCGAAGATCCCGACGCCAGAGCCATGACTTGCGCGAACGAGTGGCGCCGGAACGTTTCCTCGTGCATGGTGACCGGGTCGCTGTTTGTTCATGGAGGACCCATGACCAAGGAAGCCCCCTATGCCGGCGACGTGATGCCGGCAGATGCCTTCGACGCGTTGACGCGCGACCCGGCCGCGACGCTCGTTGACGTGCGTACCGAACCGGAATGGCGATTCGTCGGCCTGCCGGATCTGACTACGATCGGCAAGCAGGTGAAGCTGGTGCAATGGCAAACTTACCCCGATGGTCAACTCAACATCGCCTTCGTCCGGGAGTGCGAAGCGGCCGGAATTGAGAAAGGCAAGCCAGTCTACTTTCTGTGTCGCTCCGGTGTGCGCTCGATGCATGCCGCGGTCGCCATGACCGCCCGGGGCTACGGCCCCTGCTACAACGTCGCCCAGGGATTCGAGGGCGACAAGAACGCCGACCTGCATCGCGGCCGAACCGGCGGCTGGAAGGTCGCGGGCCTGCCCTGGTTGCAGGAATAGCCCCCAGGACGCACGCATAGGCCCCGCCCTCTTGAAGGGGGAGACCCTTGAACCGGCATGTTGCTCAATGGAGGGATGGACCAAGGACGGAGGTAACGACATGCTGGACACATTGGGCGAGGTGCTGCCTGCAGCAGCGGACCAGTTCGGCGACAAGACCGCCCTCATAGCCGGTGGCCGCCGCTTCGGCTTCACCGAGTTGAACGAACTCTCGAATCGACTCGCAAACGGTCTTCGTAGCGTCGGAGTCGAGACAGGGGATCGAGTCACACTGTACGCCCCCAACTCCTGGGAATGGGTGGTGAGTTACCACGCGATCCACAAGCTGGGCGCGGTTGCCAACCCCATCAACGCAATGCTGACCTCGGAAGAAGTCGGCTTCGTCGTGAAGGATTGTGGGGCGAAAGTGCTGATCGCATCTCGCGAGAAGGGCGAGCCGGTGCTCGCGCGCCGGGAAGGCACAGAAGCAGGAGACGGAGGAGAAAGTACGCTGCGCGAGGTCGTGCTCATTGGAGGCGGCGCCCCGCCGGCGGGGGCACGGGCATTCGACGATCTCCTGGCCGCCGGGCCCGCCGACATACAGGTCGCCC
>JAJEBJ010000485.1 GCA_022822575.1 Alphaproteobacteria bacterium
CGAGCGCATGTGAGCGACAAGCGAAATGCCGGTTGCCCAGAAGCTGGCGTTGTCCGGCGCGGTGCCCGGGATTTCCCCGGCAAACTTCTGGTCGAAGTCGCCCCAGACAGTGGAGACGTTGACCCCCACCTTCTCGAACACCCTGCCGCGCAAGATCGCCATGACTCCGCCACCACCGCCGTCCCTCGTCCACTCACGGCGTTCAAATCTCCCCGGGGGGTGGTCGTCTCCCGGTCCGTCGCACGCATCCTCGATGGACTCGAAGACGGCGGTGATGCGATCGCACAGACTGTGGAACCAGCGGCAAGCAGCGTCGCGTTCCTCCTGCGATCCGGCGAGGTCCGGCCGGTCTGTTGTCATGGGAGGCCATTCCAGGCGGTTGTTCCCTGCACTCATGTCGCAGACCGTCGGCGCCTGCAAGCCCCTTCCACATTCACTGTCTTGCGTGACCATGGCGGGCGGTATATTCATGGCCCGCCCGGAAGAGGCGCCGGAACAAGACGTAAGGGATTTCTTGGTGATGGCGGAGCACACGCCCGACGCGCACGAGGTGGGCCGGCGCGACTTTCTCAGTGTGGCGACCATCGGCGTGACGGCTGTTGGCGCCGGTTTCGCTGCCTGGCCGCTGATCGCGCAGTGGAACCCGGCTGCGGATGTGCTGGCGCTTGCCACCATTGAAGTTGACCTGTCACCGGTGGCCGAGGGCCAGCAGATCACTGTGAACTGGCGGGGCAAACCGGTGTTCATCCGTCATCGCACGGCCGACGAGATTGCCGCTGCACGCGACGTCGCCATGGACGATCTCAAGGATCCGCAGTCCGACAGCGAACGGGTCCTTCGCCCCGAGTGGCTCATCATGGTGGGAGTGTGCACTCACCTCGGGTGCGTTCCCCTGGGCAACCAGGGTGAATTCCACGGCTGGTTCTGCCCCTGTCACGGCTCGCACTACGACACCTCGGGTCGCATCAGGAAGGGACCGGCGCCGGAGAATCTCGGAATTCCGGACTACGTCTTCACCGATGACACGACTGTCGTCATCGGCTGACCGGGGCGAGTGACCATGGCCAATTTCATGAACATCGGAGTAGTGCGCTGGTTCGACCGCCGGCTGCCGATACTGAGCTGGACCAACCACAACCTCATCGACTACCCGGCGCCGCGCAATCTGAACTACATGTGGAATTTCGGGTCACTTGCCGGAATTGCACTGGTGATCCAGATCGTCACCGGCATCGTGCTGGCGATGCACTACACGCCGCATGTGGACACGGCCTTCGACAGTGTCGAGAGGATCATGCGCGACGTCGAGTACGGCTGGCTGATGCGCTACGCCCACGCCAACGGCGCCTCTTTCTTCTTCATCGTCGTCTATCTCCATGTCTTCAGGGGGCTCTACTATGGCTCCTACAAGGCCCCTCGCGAGGTCCTGTGGTGGATCGGCCTGGTGATTCTCCTGGCCATGATGGCCACTGCCTTCATGGGATACGTGCTGCCCTGGGGGCAGATGAGCTACTGGGCGGCGACCGTGATCACCAACCTGCTGTCGGCCCTTCCGGTCGTCGGGGAAGCCCTTGTCGGCTGGGTGTGGGGCGGCTTCTCGGTGGACAACCCGACTCTCGTGCGCTTCTACGCCCTTCACTTCCTGCTGCCGTTCGTCATTGTCGGTCTGGTGGGTCTCCATCTGTGGGCGCTGCATCACACCAAGTCCGGCAACCCGCTCGGCATCGACGCCACCGGACCACAGGACTTCATCCGTTTTCACCCCTACTACACGATCAAGGATGCCTTCGGAGCAGGGATGTTCCTGCTCGTCTTCGCCGTCTTCCTGTTCTACGCCCCGAACTACCTCGGGCATCCGGACAACTACATCCCCGCCGATCCCCTCAAGACACCACCGCACATCGTTCCGGAATGGTATTTCCTGCCGTTCTACGCGATCCTGCGCGCCATTCCCTCCAAGTTGGGCGGCGCCATTGCCATGGGGCTGTCGATCGGCATCCTGTTCCTCCTGCCCTGGCTCGACACGTCCAGGGTGCGTTCGGCGACTTTTCGTCCCGTGTTCAGGTGGTTCTTCTGGATCCTGGTGATCGACATCATCGTGCTGGGCGTGGTTGGCGCCAATCCGCCTGAAGGCGCGTGGATCGTGATCGGCCAGATCGCGACCGCATGGTACTTCCTGCATTTCCTGATCCTGCTGCCCCTGATCGGCTGGTTCGAGAGGCCCCGTCCATTGCCCGCCAGCATCGCCAGAGCGGTCCTCGACGGGAATGAACCGAGGTCCGCGGGACGGGGAGCGCGATGATGAGACGCATCATTCCCGTGATCGGCCTGCTCGTCTTCGCCATGCCGGCGTGGGCGGCTTCGCCAGCCTTGTCGCCACAGCAACTCACCTGGTCCTGGGAAGGCGTGTTCGGCACCTATGACCGTGAGCAACTGCGGCGGGGGCTGGAGGTCTTCACCACGCAGTGCCACAGCTGCCACAGCCTCAAGTACATTCGCTTTCGCGATCTCGTGGCCATTGGCCTCAGCGAGGACGAGGCCGGTGCGCTCGCCGCCGACTACGAGGTCGCAGGCCCGCCCGACGAGTGGGGTGACGCCACCACAGTAAGCGCGGCGCTGTCGGACACGATTCCCGCACCCTACCGCAACGACACCGAGGCGCGGGCGCTCAACAATGGGGCTCTGCCCCCCGATCTGTCACTGATGGTGAAGGCGCGTGTCGACGGCGCCAACTACATCGCCTCCCTGCTCACGGATCCCGACTACAATGAGGGCGAACCGGATGCCGACGGGCTCTATCACAATCCCTACTTCGCCGGTGGCAGCATTGCCATGGCGCCGCCGCTCTATGAGGGTCTACTCGTCGACGCGGAAGGCAACGACATGACGGTTGACGAACTCGCCAGGGACATCACCGCCTTTCTTGCCTGGACCGCGGAGCCTACTCTCGAGGATCGCAAGAAAATGGGACTGAAGGTTGTTCTCTTCCTTCTCGTGGTGACCGGGCTCTACTACGTCTGGAAGAGAAAGATCTGGGCCGGCGTCGAACACTGACCGGCGGGTCGGTGTGATGGCTGAGTGTGGCTGGGGGACCTGGATTCGAACCAGGACTATTCGGGTCAGAGCCGAAGGTTCTACCGTTAAACTATCCCCCAGCAGGGGATG
>JAJEBJ010000054.1 GCA_022822575.1 Alphaproteobacteria bacterium
TACGTCGCACCGCCCGTGCGCGCCAGAATCCGCGTGATCGCCGCCGTCAGCGTCGTCTTGCCGTGATCCACATGCCCAATCGTCCCAATGTTCGCATGCGGCTTCGTACGCTCAAACTTCTCCTTGGCCATCCTTCTCGACCTCTCCTGGTCAATGACCCTCCCTCACGAGGGAGGTGTTCCTGGTTATCACAAACATGGTCCCTGGTCGGGGAGCGGGTGGCGGGAATCGAACCCGCGTAACCAGCTTGGAAGGCTGGGGCTCTGCCACTGAGCTACACCCGCCTCGTCGAGGTCCGCAACCGCCCCTCCCGGACCATGGATGGTGGAGGGAGGTGGATTCGAACCACCGTAGGCATAGCCAACGGGTTTACAGCCCGTCCCTTTTAACCGCTCAGGCATCCCTCCGGGCAACATGTACTGCTGATGGTTGGTTTCGCGACACGATCAATCCGACAGCAGCCGCGCAACAAGGGCAGTGCCTCCTGCACTGTTGACGACCACGCCGGATTTCCAATTGGTGGAGCGCTCCTATATAGCACAACGCCATGGTCCGCAAGCACCTGGCACAACAAAAGTTCGCAAGGCCGCTGTGGATTCACGGGCACCACCCGGTGGCGGCGGCACTCGCCAATCCGCGGCGGCGCGTGGTGCGCCTCGCAGCGACGCGCGAGATGCTCGAGCGGCTGGCGCCGCTGCTTTCGCAACGCCGCGACACGATTGCCTGTGATGCGATGGCGTCATCGTCGATTGCCGCTCTCCTCGAGGGGGACACCCGCCACCAGGGGGCGGCCCTCCTCGTCCATCCGCTTCCGGATCTCGCCCTCCACGACATTCCCGGATCGGCCGATATCGTCGTGGTCCTCGACCGCATCAGCGATCCCCGCAACGCCGGCGCCATCATGCGATCAGCCGCCGCCTTTGGCGCGGCGGCGGTCATCATGCAGGAACGCCATGCGCCACCCCCTTCAGCGGCCCTCGCCAGCGCCGCCTCCGGAGCCCTTGAATGGGTGCCCCTGGTGCGCGTTCCCAACATCGCCCGCGCCCTCGACGGCCTCAAGCAACGCGGTTTCTGGATTACCGGCCTCGATGCCCAGGCACCCCTCACCCTGGGCCAGGCGCCGGTGCCGCTCCCCGCCGCCCTGGTGCTCGGCGCCGAGGGAAGCGGCCTGCGCCGTCTCGTTGCCCGGACCTGTGATCAGCTGGTGAGCATCGCCACGCCGGGCCGTGACCTCAGTCTCAACGTGGCCAGCGCCGCCGCCATCGCCCTCCACGAGATCCGCACCCATTGACGAGCGGGCGACCGCTCATCTCGCACATCATGCCGGAGCAAGCGCATCGGCGGATGTGAAGCCGCAAGGACAGGGCCGGCCCTCCGAGGGGAGAACCGGCCCGTCCGACAATCGGAACGTCCTGGTCTGCGTTCAGGCCATGCCTTCCTTGAAGGACCACTTCCGGAGCATGCGGAAGCTGTCGAAGGGCGTTGCGCCAAGAACCTCCCCGCCGGTGTCGATCCGGTCGCGGACGCCATGCACCAGATTCTGGAACAGGGGCACGATGGTCGAGCCACGCTCGTGCAGGATCAGCTGCACGTCGGCATAGAGAAGCTTGCGCTTCTCGGTATCGAGTTCCGTCCTCGCGGCCACCACCAGATCGGTGAACTCGCGGTCACACCAGTACGAGTCGGCCCATGCCGCGTCGCAGATGTAGGCGAGCGTCAGCATCAGGTCCGGGGTCGGCCGTGCGTTCCAGTAGCAGTAGCAGAAGGGTACCGTGCCCCAGACGTCGGCCCAGTATCCATCGACGGGCTCGCGCACGACCTCGAGATTGAACCCGGCCTGCTTGGCGTTCTCCGCAAAGAGGACGCCGGCGTCGACCGAGCCGCTGAACGCCGCGGCAGAGGCATGGATCTGGATCGTCTCACCGCCATAGCCGGCCTTCTCCAGATGGTGCCTCGCCCTGTCCGGATCGAACTGGCGCTGCGGAATGGCGGGATTGAAGAACTGGTCGAAGGGTGCGACCGGATGATCGTTCGCGACCGAGGCATGACCGTTGAAGATCACGTCCCGCATCTGCTCGCGATCGACCAGGTACTTCATGGCCAGCCGGAAATCGAGGTTGTCGAATGGCGGCGTGTCGGCACGCATCGGCATCGTGATGGTCGAGCCGCCGGCGACGCTCAGAATGTTCACACCCTGGTTCTGAGCCAGCAGGTCCGCGGTCTTCGGCTCGACCGGCCACACCGCCTGGACGGAATCGCTGGCCAGTGCCGACGAGAGGGAGGCGTGATCCTTCACCGAGAGATGCTCGAAGGAATCAAAGAAACCCTGATCCTCCAGGAAGTAGTTCGCGAACCGCTCCCCGGTGCCGCGCACACCCGGCTCATAGTCCTGCATGACGTAGGCGCCGGTGCCCATGCCCGACATGTCGACCATGCCGTCGATCGACGGCCCCACCTGGAACAGGTACTGCGCCATGTAGTAGGGGAAGTCGGCCGCGGGCTCGCTGAGTTCGAAGATCACGTCATCACCGTCCGAGCGGATGTCCGCCACGATCGCCATCATCGACGCGCCGCCTGACTGTGAATCGGGGCCACGGTGAACGTTCATCGAGTCGATCACGTCCTGGGCTTCAAGAGACTTGCCGTTGTGGAACTCAACGCCCTGGCGCAACTTGAAGGTCCAGGTCGCGCCTGCGTCCGAAGCATTCCATTCCGTCGCCAGCACTGGATCGAGTCCGCCATCGGTCCGCGCATCGACCAACTTGCTTCGGAAGGTCTCCGTGAGCAGGGTCTGGTGCGAGTTGCCGGCGTGGCCAATGATGAACGAATCGGCCGACTGCCCGTCACCCGCCGCCGTGACGACGTGCCCGCCCCGGACCTGTTCGGCGCGCGCCGATTCATTCCACAAAGCCGTGGCAGCAGCGATTGTCATGCCCGATGCGACCGCACGCTCCATAAAATCGCGCCGTGTCACGCCCTTCCGGCCGGCGAAGACGCTCAACGTCTGGTCAGGATGGTTGGTTTGTTCGGTCATACTCTGGATCCTCTCTAAGAATTCGTGATCGTCACGCACGCCCGATCCATCGGATGTGCGTCAACGATGACAGCCTACCAATGATCCCGGGGATGTTTGAACAAGTTTGTTTGCGATTGACGCAGCTAACGCCGCGCGAGAGCCTGGATGTCCGTGATCGGCAGCACCGAGATCCGGTCGTCGAGCGGGTAGGCCTCGTCTCCGGGGTACACCACCCAGAGGTGCTCCAGCTCCAGGTCGTTCAGGGCTACTCGCATGGAACGCGTTGTGCCGGGAGCGTCGGCAAGCTTGCACTCGAAGCCGTATCGCTTCCCGCCGCGCATGACGAAGAGGTCGAGCTCGGCGCCGCCGTGCGTTGCCCAGAAATACACACCGCTCGCTGCGAACGCGCCGACGATCTGTTCCACCGCGAAACCTTCGAAGGAGGCTCCCACCTTGGGATGGCCGGCAACCTCGTCGCCGGTGTCCACCGTGAGGAGGCTGTGAAGCAGCCCCGTATCGCGCACGTAGATCCTGGGCGAGCGGACCTGACGCTTGCGGATGTTCGCGAACCAGGGAGGGAGCGCTCGTACCATGAATGCGCCACTCAGGATGTCGAGGTACCTTCGGGCCGTGCCTTCGCTCGACCCGAGAGCCCGGGCGAACTCTGCCGCGTTCCACACCTGACCGTGATAGTGGGCCAGCATCGTCCAGAATCTTCGAAGGGTCTCCGCGGGAACGGTGATACCGAGTTGGGGAATGTCACGCTCGAGGAACGTCTGAACGAAGCTTCGTCGCCACACCGCCGAGGCGCGGTCGTGCGGTGCGAGGTATGCACGCGGAAAGCCGCCGCGGAGCCAGAGGGTGCGCCACGAGCCGGGATCGACCTCCGAGAGATCGAAGCCACCCAGATCGACAATCCCGACGCGCCCGGCGAGGGATTCCGAAACGTCCGCGATCAGCGTCGGCGATGCGCTCCCGAGCACGAGAAACCGTGCCTGACCGTCGGGCCGGTCGGCAAGGACCCGAAGCGTCTCAAAGAGCGTCGGCGCACGCTGTATCTCGTCGATGACCACGAGGCCGGTGAGGCTGGCCAATGTCCGCTCAGGTGCCTGCAGTCGCCGGCGGTCCACTACGCTCTCAAGATCGAAGAAAGTACTTCCCTCCGGGTCTGCAGCAGCGATCATGCGTGCGAGCGTGGTCTTGCCGCATTGGCGCGGTCCGGTCAGGGCGACCACGGGATGGACGCAGAACGCTTCGTGAACGCGATCGCGAGCGGCGGGTCGATCGATGATCATGCGTGACTCTATTCCTTGAAAATCCACAAATCAATTGCGCATTTTCAAGGAAAATAGATCATCACACGCTCGACTTCCACCGTTCCATCGGAGCGGACCCACGGACGACATTCCGGTTCCCGCACCGGTTCAACGCCTCACTGACGCCTGTGACGCTCCATTCATCACCATCGCGGAGGCACACGGGCGGGCCAGCACGCCACGTCCGGCCCGACTTGCGAACTCCTTGCATCGGCAGACTGTCGCCGCTTCATCCCGGCCGGTCAGACAGCTCGCTCCAGCGCGGCCTCGAACCAGCGCATCCACGCCTCGCCGGGGACAACGAAACTGTACCCGGCGACCAGGCGGGGACGCCGTTCGCGGGCGATGGCGAGCAGGCGGTGGCCCCGGTTCGCGATCTCCGCGGGGTCACTGTAGGGATTGAGCTGCATGGTGTCGTTCGGCGGGAAGGCGTAGTCGCACGCGAAGAGCACGTCATGCCAAAGGTAGGCCGTGAATCCCGGGGTGTGGCCGCCGATATGGAAGGCCTCGATGCCGTGGCTCGTGAAATCGCCACGGAAGGCGTCGTCCACAGGAAAGGCGGCAGCGAGCGGACTCTCCGTCTCGGCCTCGTGGATGTGAACGGCTGCATTCCACTGTGCGCGGTACTGGTTCGAGGCGCCCATGAAGTCCTTGTGGGTGAAGAAGATGTCGCTGACGGGCGCAAGTGAGCGGTTGAACGCGCTGGGGGAGTCGATCCAAACAGACCCTTCGTCCGTCTCGATGCGGTAGCAGGCGTGCTCCAGACCGAGGCGCGGACGGGAAAGAAGCTGGCTGACGCCGTCGGTGACGTCCATCGCCTCCACGCGAAATCGCTCCTCGCCGACGTCCCAGGAGACGAAGCGGTCATGGCGGGCGCCGCAGAAGGGGCAGACGTCTGGCATTTCGCCGATCATGTTGTATCCGCAGGGCACACAGACCCACTGCCTCAGCGGAAATCCCTCCACCAGTTCCATCATGCCACCCTGCGTGTTCGCAGCCATCATAGCAACCGAAGTCGCCTTCCGCAGCATGTCCGAGTGAGGACGACGACCTCCTCGACCCAAGAGACGGAGTATCGCGCATCACGATCCCGCACCGTGGGCCAGGCAATTGTCGAACATCGCGATGTCTTCGACGTCGGTGAGCCGCATCAGGTCTGCGTTTCGATCGGTTGCAGGTGCCGGAGCAGCGGCGCCTGACCGTATCGAAGTTCTCGCGCTGGCGAACATGGACAGGGTGAAGATGATTTCGCCGAAGCGGCTGACAGCGTCTTCGTTCGGGAGTACGGGACAACCCCGGATCCCCCGGGCGGGAGTGTTTCACAAGGGGCGTGGTCCCGTGCTACGAAGCGGCAGGAGCCGGGTTAGCTCAGTTGGTAGAGCAACCGCCTTGTAAGCGGTAGGTCGCGAGTTCGAGTCCCGCACCCGGCACCACATTCCCTGAGCCGTCAGGCCGCCTTCTGGCGCATGGTAACGAACTCCTCGGCACTGGTCGGATGAATGCCGACCGTGGCGTCGAAATCGGCCTTGGTGGCGCCCGCCTTGAGGGCAACCGCAAGTCCCTGCAGGATCTCGGCGGCATCCTCCCCCACCATGTGGACCCCGACGACGCGGTCCGTGGCCGAGGCCACGACGAGCTTCATCAGGGTCTTCTCTTCGTTCAGTGAAATCGTGTGCCGCAGGGGCCTGAAACGCGCCATGTAGATGTCGACGCCGTCGGCGTACTGCCGGCGCGCTTCTGACTCCGTCAGGCCCACCGTGGCCAGTTCCGGCTGACTGAAGACGGCCGACGGGATGTTCGTGTAGTCGACGCTCTTCGGCCCGTCGCCAAAGAGCGTGGCGGCCACCGCCATGCCCTCGGTGGTCGCCACCGGCGTCAGTTCCATGCGGCCGAGAACATCGCCGATGGCGAAGACCGACGGCACGTTCGTGCGGAAGTGGTCGTCAACCGGAATGGTGCCGTCGTCGTTGACGGCCACCCCGGCTTCCTCGAGCCCGAGACCGGAGGTCAGCGGCCGGCGGCCGGTGGCATACATCACAAGGCCAGCATCCAGGGAGGCGCCATCGGTCAGACTGACGGAAAAGCCGTCTTCCGTCCGGGTGATGGCCGCCACGTCGCTTGAGAACCTGAGATCGATCCCCTTCGTCCGCATTTCTCCGGCGAGATGGCGCCGGATGTCGTCGTCGAAGCCGCGCAGGAAGAGTTCTCCCCGGTAGAGCTGCGTGACCTCTACTCCAAGGCCGTGAAAGATGCCGGCGAACTCCGCGGCGATGTACCCGCCACCGACGATCACGATGCTCCGGGGCAGCTCGTCGAGGAAAAAGCACTCGTTCGACGTGATGGCGTGGTCCCTGCCGGGTATGTCCGGGACGTAAGGCCACCCCCCGGTGGCGACGAGAATGTTCGCGGTGTGGAAGCGCTGACCGCTAATGTCCACCTCATGGGGACCGGCGAGGCGGGCGCGGCCCTCGAGGACGCTGCAGCCGGCGTCCTTGAGCATGTTCACGTAGATCCCGTTCAACCGGGTGATCTCGGCCGTCTTGTTGTCACGCAGCGTCGGCCAGTCGAAGCAGGGATCCATGGATGACCAGCCAAAGCGCCGGGCATCCCGGAACTCCTCGCTGTAATGGGCGGCATAACCGAAGAGCTTCTTGGGAATGCACCCTACATTGACACAGGTTCCACCCCAGTCACGCTCTTCGACAATCGCCACGCGGGCGCCTGCGGCGGCGGAAAACCGCGCCGCGCGCACCCCGCCCGAGCCGCCACCGATGACGACGAGATCGTAGTCGAAGGAACCCATCCCTTCAGGAATCCGTGTCAGCTGTCGACGCCGGCAACACAGACGTACTTGGATTCAACGTACTCGTCGATTCCCATGTGGCTGCCTTCGCGCCCGACCCCTGATTCCTTGACCCCTCCGAACGGCGCCACCTCGGTGGAGATGATACCGGTGTTGACGCCGACGATGCCGTACTCCAG
>JAJEBJ010000234.1 GCA_022822575.1 Alphaproteobacteria bacterium
GGGCGAAGGCGCCCACCTGGATGGCCCACTTGCGGTCATCGCCGGCGCTGCCCTCATCGAAGGCGACGCCCTCCGAACCCAGTCCGAGCGACTCCTCCAGGCTGGCGACAAGCGCGTCATCATCGTGGCCACTGTTGAGAGCAGCGCTGAACTGCGCTGCCACGTCGCGCCGTGGATGCGGCGATGGTACGGGCACGGTCCTGTCGTCGGAGGCCGCCGTCACGAAAGCCTTCCGGATCAGGTCCGTCATGAGCCTGTCCCGCGAAATCCGGTCCTTGCCACCGATCACGACGCCAACGATGCGTCTGCCGTCAACGATGGCTGACGCTGCCAGATTCCATCCAGCCGCTTTCGTGTATCCGGTCTTGAGGCCGTCAACGCCATCGACCCTGTCCAGAAGCTTGTTGTGACTCCTGTAGGTCCTGTCGCCATAGGTGAACGACCGGGTGGAGAAGAGTGGGTAGTACTCCGGAAAGTCGAACTGCAGGCGCAGCGACAGCACCGCCATGTCACGGGCCGTCGACTTCATGCTCCGGCGGTGCAGGCCCGACGCGTTGGTGAAGACCGTGCGCCGCATGCCCAATTCACGGGCCTTCTGCGTCATCATGGAGGTGAACCCCTCCTCGCTGCCGCCAAGTCCCTCGGCGACTGCCACGGCAACATCGTTGGCCGACTTGATGACGAGAGCCATGATGGCGTCCTCGGCGGAGATCGAACCACCTCTGGGAATGCCGAGTTTCGACGGCACCTGATTGCTCGCCTTGCGTGAAAAGGTGAACCGGGTCTCAGGCGTGATGGTGCCCTTCTCGAGTGCCTCGAACATGAGATAGAGCGTCATCATCTTGGTGAGCGAGGCCGGGTACATCTCCTTGTCCGGCTTGCGCTGGGCGAGCACGTTGCCGTTGGTGGCATCAATCACGAAGTATGTCGTTTCCTTGGCGGCTTCGGCGCCCGTCACACTCGCGAGGAGGCAAAGCACAAGACCTGCCAGGAGGCACCGGGGGCGGCGAACGGGAAAACGACCGGCCATCAACGATCCCCTGATGTTTGGCTCTGGCTCATTACAGACGATGAAGCGTGCCAGTCCAGCAATTCCTCCACAGATCCCGGGATAGAATCAAAACAGGAAGCCCTTCCAACCATACCGTGAGGATTTTTCGAACCAATCCAGCCAAATTCCCTGCATGTTGTAGATCCTGTTCTGAGAGCGCCCAGCGATTCCGACAATTCATCCACAGGCCGGCCATACCTGATGGCGGTGGATGTCAGCCAGCAGCGCGCCCCGCAGTGGGCCATGACGAGAGCGTCGGGAACCGCTCCTGGTAGGCGGCGCCCGCCCTCAGAACGAGGGCATCGGCCTGGCGCCGCCCCACGATCTGCAGGCCCACCGGCAGGCCTTCCGCGGTAAATCCACACGGCACCGACAGGGCTGGCTGTCCGGTAAGGTTGAAGGGCCAGGTGAATGGCGTCCACGTGTACCAGCGTTCATGGGGCCAGCCTGACGGAATCTCGCGGCCCACCTCGAAGGCGGCAATGGGCAGGGTGGGCGTCACGAGAAGGTCGAAGCGTTCGAGGAGAGTGCCGACATTTGCCGAGTAGCGCATGCGTGTCCGCTCGGCCTCGACCAGGTCGACCGCCCTGATGGTTTCACCTTCGGCGGCAATCCTGGTGAGACCATAGTCGAGAAACCGCCGCCGGTGCCGGCTTTGGGTGCGGATGGCCGCAGCGGCGGCGGCATACCACAGGGTGCGGAAGGCCTCCTCGGCCTTCGGCACGTCGAATTCGATGGTCTCGACCTCCATGCCGAGATCGCCCAGACCGCGCACCGCCTGATCCACCGTCTCTGCGACTTCAGGCGTCACCCTGATGTGACCGAGATCGCGGCTGTAGGCAACCCTCAGACCGGTCACGGAGCGCTGTGTCTCCGCGAGATGGTCGACGCCGCTTTCGGCAAGCGACCACGGGTCACGCGCATCAGGTTTGCCGATCACATCGAGAAGCAGGGCCGCGTCATTCACCGTCCGGGCCATCGGTCCGACGTGGGAAAGCGTGCCATAGAGCCCCGGTGGCCAGGCCGCCACCCTGCCGAAGGTCGGCTTGAGACCGACAATGCCGCAGAACGAGGCCGGAATGCGTACCGAACCCCCACCATCCGTGCCGAGCGCCAGGGGACCGACACCGCAGGCCACGGCTGCGGCGGCGCCGCCGCTTGAACCACCCGGTGTCATGCGCAGGTTCCACGGATTGCGCGTCTGCCCGTGAAGCGGACTGTCGGTGACACCCTTCCAGCCCATCTCCGGCGTTGTCGTCATGCCGATGAAAAGCGCGCCGGATTCGCGAAGTCGCGCGACAGCGGGGGCATCATCGGTCCAAGGCTGCCTGGCATCCACCGCCTTGGAGCCCATACGCGTCGGCCAGTCCCTTAATCTCAGGACCTCCTTGACGCTTGTCGGCACGCCGTCGAGAGGACCGAGTGGCGCACCCTTCACCCAGCGCTCTTCCGATCTGGCTGCCGCCTCCCGGAATGCCTCGTCGTCACGATGGCAGAAGGCATTGAGATTGCCATCCACTTCGTCGAGGCGGGCGAGCACGGCATCGGCGACGTCGACGGGTGACAACTCGCGGGCCTCGTAGTGCCGGACGAGGTCAAGCGCTGTCAGCCGATACAGGTCGTCTGTCGGCATCACGTAAATTCCAGTTCCGCCGACGTCGCCAGACCGCCAGCTGAATCCTCGATCCACAATCTGAGACTGCCGCCGGTTTCCGGCTTTCCACAGACAAGAAAGGGGTGCGGAGCGAAGAGCGGCGCCACCCCGCGGTAACGAAAGTGCCTGATGCGGCGTTCCGGACAGGCCCTTTCCGCGAGGTCAAGCAACAGAAGCGCCTGCATCGGCCCATGCACGACAAGATCGGGATAGGCTTCCTCGTTGCGACAGTACTCAACGTCGTAGTGGATTCGGTGGGCATTGAACGTCAGTGCCGAAAAGCGAAAAAGCAGTACAGGATCGGCGACAACGCTGCGCTGCCAGACTGCGTCCTGCGGAGGCGCCACACGCCGCACCTCCCCGGAGGATCCGGGTGCGTCACGAAACACGAGATTGCGAACCTCGATGACCGCGTCCTGGTCGTCCTGGGCAATGCGGTGTTCCGTGGTGACAAAACAGAGATCTCCGGAGCGCCCCCTCTTCCTCTCGACGCCGGTGATGGTGATTGTCTGGCGTGCCGGCCGGCCAAGAACCAGATCGCGTTCGAACGTGAATGAACCACCGGCCCACATCCTGCGGGGGAGACCGGTGTCGGGAATCAACTCACCCGGGGTCGTTCGCCCGTCGCGACCAATGCGGGATGTTGGTGGAGAATCAAGAAAGTAGAGCAGAGTCCAGCCGCAGGGGAGCCGGGCGCCGCTCGCAAGATCGGCGGCATCCCTGTCGAATGTGGCGGCGAGGTGACGTGCGGGCGTCAGTTCCAACACGTCCACCGATTCCCGGCTCCTTCCGACGGCATCGCAGGGTGCGGCCATCATACGTTCTCCCTTGTGAAGCCTTTCCTCTTGCCACATGTTGCCGCCCGGAACCATCCACCCGGCGAGAGCGACGTGACAGACTTGTTTGATCCGACGGACCCTGCCCAGCTCTCCGCTTTCCTGTCCATCATTGTCATCGACATCGTCCTCTCCGGCGACAATGCCATCGTGATCGGCATGGCCGTGGCCGGCCTCCCCCCTATCCTGCGGCGCAGGGCCATCATCATCGGCATCGTTGCCGCAACCGTTCTGCGCATCTGCTTCGCCCTGATCGTGGTCGAACTCCTGAACGTCGTCGGCCTTCTCCTTGTCGGCGGACTGCTGCTCGCCTGGGTGTGCTGGCGCATGTGGCGTGATATCCGCAGCGGCAGGCTCACCAGCGATCCGGAGCCCATCCCGAGTACCCATGCCACCGCCAATGGCCGCAAGACAACAACCATCCGCCACGCCCTCGTGCTGATCGTCGTCGCCGATGTATCCATGTCCCTGGACAATGTGCTTGCTGTCGGAGGTGCCGCGCAGGGACACCATGTCCTCCTGGTGTTCGGTCTCGTCCTTTCCATCATCCTGATGGCCGTGGCGGCGAACTTCATCGCCAGGCTTCTTCATCGCCACCACTGGATTGCCTACATCGGACTTGCAGTTCTGATGTGGGTCACCGGCGACATGATCTGGCGCGGATCCATGCAGATTCTTGACCACCTCTAGTACCTGCCGCTCCTCTTCTGGCCACGAGGACAGTCGCCAACCGGTCAGGGTGACGGATCAAGATGACCGAGGCCGATGCCATGGTAGGCGAAACCGGCATCAACGATGTCGGCGGCACTGTACATGTTGCGCAAGTCGATCATGAGGGGTCGGTTCAGGACTGATTTGAGCCGCGCCAGGTCGAGAGACCGGAACTCGTTCCACTCCGTGACGATGACTAGGGCATCTGCCCCGGCTGCCGCCTCGTAGGGACCGGCACAGGTCACCAGCCCTTCCAGGGACTTGCTGGCGGCCTCCATGGCGACCGGATCGAAGGCTCTTACTCCCACGCCGCGATCGAGCAGCTCCGATGCAATGACGAGACTTGGCGATTCACGGATGTCGTCCGTGTCCGGCTTGAAACTCAGACCGAGGAGCGCCACCGTCCTTCCAGTCGTACCGCCGAGCAGGGATACGATGCGCTGGGCCATCGAACGCTTGCGACCGGCATTGGCGGCAATCACCGCCTCGATAATGGTGAGCGGCGCACCGCTCTCCCTAGCCCCTCCCGTAAGCGCCCGTGTGTCCTTGGGGAAGCAGCTGCCGCCGTAACCCGGTCCGGGGTGGAGAAAACGGTCGCCGATCCGGCCATCGAGACCGATGCCAAGGGCCACGTCAAGGACGTTGGCGCCAACGCTCTCGCAGTAGTCGGCCATCTCGTTGATGAAGGCGATCTTGGTCGCGAGAAAGCTGTTGGCCGCGTACTTGATGAGTTCCGCCGTTTCCCGCGAAGTATGCAGGATCGGCGTGCGTTCAAAGAAGAGGGGGCTGTAGATCTCGTCCATCAGACGCGCCGCCCGCTCGCTCTCGCTGCCGACGATGATACGATCGGGACGCAGGAAATCTCTCACAGCCGAGCCTTCACGCAGGAACTCCGGATTCGAGACGACATCGAACTCCGCCCGGGGCCGTACCCGCCTCATCACATCCTCGACCCGGCGGCCGGTACCGACGGGGACCGTCGACTTGGTGACAATCACGGCGTAGCGCTCGATGACCCGCGCCACCTCCTCGGCAGCGTTGAACACGAAGCTGAGGTCGGCCTTGCCGTCGCCGCGGTGACCCGGTGTGCCAACGGCGATGAAGACGGCGTCCGACTCTCTCACCGACGGCGCCAGTTCCGTGGTGAACGTCAGGCGTCCGGCTTCGGCATTGCGGTTCACCAGACGCGGCAGACCGGGTTCGTAGATGGGAACCTCACCCGACTGCAGGCGGGCAACCCTCCCGTCATCCCGATCAACACAGACGACATCGATGCCAAATTCGGAAAAGCAGGCGCCGGACACCAGTCCGACATAACCGGCGCCCACCATGGTGATACGCATTCCTCGAGTGTCCCGTCAGGCTGCTACAGGGAGTGCACTTACAGCAAACCGTGGGCCCGCGTCATCGTCAGCGTCCGGCCATCAGGACGTCTCTCGCCTCGTTGATCCGCCGGGCGAACCAGGCAGAGCCACCCTTGTCGGGATGATGCTCCGCCATCATCCGACGGTAGGCTTCGGTGATCGTCTTCTCGTCGGCATCCGCGGCAACACCGAGAATCTCGGCGGCTTCGGCAACACTCATGGTGGATGCTGAAGGGCGCGGTCCAGCATGGAATCCGCGCGGTCTCCTCCAGGGAAAGAGCAGTGGAAACAACATGAGACCGACCATCAGTGCGGCGCGGAACTGCCCCGTGGCCGCCAGTACGCCAATCCCGCCAACGATTGCCGCCGTGAGGATCCACTTGGCCCAGCGCAGCACGGTTGAGGCACGCGCGTTGACGCCGATCCAGGCCAGTGCCCAGACCAGAAGAACTCCGCCAATCGCCGCAAGCAACCAGTTCACGGCGGCATCATCCGCGATCGCGCATCAGGCGTTCCTTCTGGCGCTTCCATTCCCTCTCCCGGATGGCAGCCCGCTTGTCGTGGGCTTGCTTGCCCTTCCCCAGGCCAAGCTCGACCTTGGCGACACCCCTGGGGTTGAAGTAGATGCTGAGTGGAACAAGCGTGTAGCCGCGGCGACTGACGGCGCCGGCCAGCCTTTCGATCTCGCGGCGGTGAAGGAGCAGCTTGCGCGGCCGTTCAGGCTCATGATTGTCGCGGCCCGCCTGTTGCCAGGGCGAGATATGGCAGTCCTCGAGCCAGACTTCCCGATCCCGTTCCCTCGCGAAGGCCCCGTTGATGTTGGCGCGCCCGGCACGCAGCGACTGTGTCTCGCTGCCGGTCAGGACAATGCCAGCCTCGATCCGGTCCTCGATGGCGTAGTCGCGGAATGCCTTGCGGTTGCGGGCGACCGTCGTCCCCACCGGGATGTTCTTGCCCGCCATTCCACGTGTCAGGCGAGGACTCCCGCCTGCCTCATGGCATCCCGGACCCTGACCCTGGTCTCCTCTGCCGGAGAGGTCAGGGGCAGGCGCACGGAGCCGTCACCCCAGCCGAGCAGACCGACCGCATACTTGACGGGCCCTGGACTGGTTTCGCTGAAAAGCGCCTCGTGAAGCGGCATGAGCTGGTTCTGGATATCGCGGGCCTGCTCGAAGTCGCCGCCCTGCCATGCCTCGTGCATCCTGGCGCAGAGCGCCGGTGCCACGTTGGCGGTCACGGAAATGCACCCGTGCCCGCCCATGCCGAGAAGTCCGAGGACCGCAGCGTCCTCGCCCGACATCTGGATGAACTCCTTGCCGCAGAGCCACCGCTGCCTGGAGACCCGGTCCGCGGCCGCCGTCGATTCCTTGCAGCCGACGACATGGGAGAGACGGGCAATGCGCTGCATCGTCGCCGGCTCGATGTCGACGCCCGTCCGCCCAGGGATGTTGTAGACGACGATGGGTATGTCGACGGCATCGTTGACCGCCTCGAAATGACGGAAGAGGCCGTCCTGGGTCGGCTTGTTGTAGTAACCGGTGACGATCAGCACGACATCCGCACCCGCTTCCTGTGCATGGCGGGTCAGCATGATGCACTCGGCAGTGGAGTTCGAACCGGTTCCGGCCATCACCGGAACACGGCCCGCCGCAGCCTCGACGGCGAGGCGCACCACGTGCATGTCCTCCTCGTGGGACAACGTCGGCGATTCGCCTGTCGTGCCCATGGCCAGCACGCCGTGGGTCCCTTGGTCAATCTGCCATTCGATGAAGTCCTGATATCCCTTTTCGTCGATCTTGCCATCGCTGAACAGCGTGACGAGTGCGACAAAGGAACCCTTCAGCTTCTCGGTAATCATGACAGTTTCCAGATCGACTCCCCGTGGAGATTAGTCTCCACGGGGAGCCGGGACAAGGGGCATCCTTCCGTTCAGGCCTGGGCAACCCCCCAGATTTCGACAGTATTTTCCGGTGAATGCATCATCGGTTTGGGCACCAGCGTGATCGGAGGCAGGGTACCTCCGAC
Organism: Alphaproteobacteria bacterium; assembly: GCA_022822575.1. Lineage (GTDB taxonomy): Bacteria > Pseudomonadota > Alphaproteobacteria > SP197 > SP197 > SP197. Next base: position 7,642 of record JAJEBJ010000234.1, read on the forward strand.
GGTAGCGGTCAGGGTGTCGAGAAAGGCCCGTGTATCGTCGGAGCCCGTCGATGTGTAGTAGCAGACCATCAGCTTGAGATCCGAAGGACTCCGGTCGAATCCTCTCAGCAGATCCTCCACGAACGACATGGTGAATCGTGTCTGCGCCACGAGATCGCCGGGCATCACCCGCCCACCATCGTTGGTGAAGGGTGTATGGGGCACCTGGCCGCCCAGCCAGATCATGTCGCGCAGGCATATTGCCTGCCTGTAGGGCAGCGGTATGGGCCAGTCCCAGACGCGGTCCGGCCAGACATCGAGGCGCGGGATGTACTTGTCGAAGCTCCCGCGACGACCGCGCATCGCCAGGACGCCGATCTTGGTGCGCGCCCCTTCCGGGTGGAGCCTGTGGCATGGCACCACGGTTGCCGGCGGGCCCGGTTCCCGGAAATGGCTGGCGCGGGCCTTGGCCAGGGGCGCCCACTCCTCGAGAGTGGTACCGAAGTAGTATCCCTCCATCTTGACGCTGTCCTGCAGCGAGGCCCCCAGCGCGTCCAGAGTCCGCTCGTGCATGGCCATGACGGCGTGGCTTTGTTCAACAGGATCCGCAGACAGGATCCGGCCATCGTCATCGACCGCCGTGCGGTTGGCCACGGCAATGAACTCGCCTGCACGCAAGCCGGCCGTGACCTCGCCGAGACCAAGCCTTTCCCTTACCGGCGCCGGTACCGGCCGGTGAACAAAACGGACATCGGCGCTTTCGCGCCAGCCACGGCAGGCGATTGCCTGCACCTGTATGACCTGGCCGTCAAAGGGTTGCAGCGGTTCAGGCACGGTGCTGATTGCCGGCAGCGGATCGCCAGGCAGGTGCCGTGCCAGGGCAGCGATGACATCCCAGTCACCAACATCGGCCGTGTAGTAGGCCTTGATGCGCACCACATCCTCCAGGGTGCACAGTTCCGTGGCGAGGGCTTCCCCGATAGCGCGAACGGCACCTCCTGCCTGGGCATCAAGGTCATGCGGGTTCCGTATCCCCCCTGTCGCATCGAGGTCGCCGGCGCCGCCGACAAATGTCAACGGCCCAGCGCTGGCCGACTGGTGGTGTGTCGCCACTTCAGGCAAGATCCAGATTCTGTCAGACACGCCTCGTTCCCCTCACCGGTTGCTTGTTCTGTCCCATCATCATGAAGCTCCCTGGGAAGGGCAACACCGGACATTCTTTATCTCTTTGGCTTCGCACCCCTGCGGTGAATGGGGTAAGAGTCGGCCTGAACGGACCGGGGCAGGCGTTGATGCCAGGCATGCCGTCATATGCGGACATCGAGTCTGCCGCCCGGCGGCTTGCCGGAAAGGCGGTCGTCACACCGCTTCTCGAGTCGCCCAGGCTCAATGACACCCTCGGCGGCCGCCTTCTGGTCAAGCCGGAGTGCCTCCAGCTTACCGGTTCCTTCAAGTTCAGGGGGGCCTTCAACAGGATTGCCGGCGGCACGACGGAAAACGGCGTCGTTGCCTACTCGTCCGGCAACCACGCCCAGGGAGTCGCCGCCGCGGCGTCCATGCTGGGATATCCCGCCGTCATCGTGATGCCCGAGGATGCGCCTGCCATCAAGATGGCGGGCACCCGCGCCTGGGGCGCGGATATTGTCACCTATTCCAGGCACGACGAATCGCGCGAGGAGATCGCCCGGTCAGTAGCCCTCGACGGCGGCATGACGATCGTGCCTCCCTATGACGATCCCATGATCATTGCAGGACAGGGCACGGTCGGACTGGAGATCGCCGATGCCTGCGCCAGGCAAGGCATCACCCCGGACGCTGTCATCACCTGCTGCGGCGGTGGTGGTCTCACTGCGGGCGTGGCCCTTGCCACCAGCCACCGGTTCCCGGAATGCGCCATCCATACCGCCGAGCCGGAAGGATGGGATGATACAGCCCGGTCCCTTCGCAACGGGGAGCGCCTGTCCGTCACGGGGACACCCGTTTCGATCTGTGATGCATTGCTTTCCCGCAGACCCGGCGAACTGACCTTCGAAGTCAATCGGAACCTTGTCCACTCGGGAACCGTGGTCACGGAATCGGCCGTCATCAGGGCCATGGTGGCGGCTCTGACATACTTCAAGCTTGTCGCTGAACCCGGTGGCGCCGTGGCCCTTGCATCGGCCTTGAGCGGCATCGTCCCGGTGAAGGGGCGGACCGTCGTTGCCGTCATCTCCGGCGGGAATGTCGACGCCGACGTCTACGCGGGCCTCA
>JAJEBJ010000025.1 GCA_022822575.1 Alphaproteobacteria bacterium
GTCGCCGGATGGGCAAAGCAGGCGCGGTCGCGCTCTTCCTCGTCGGCAAGGACCGCCTCGAGCGTCTCATGGAAGGTTCCCAGCAGGGCCTTCATGTGAGCCACGCCACAGCCGGGCAATCCGGCGATGGTCGCCGCAACATCGCCCGTGCGAGCGACAAGGTCATCATCGTCGACAACCTCTGCCACAAGGCCAATCCGCTGCGCCTCGTCGGCATCCACCAGCCGTTGCGTCAGATAGAGTTCCATCGTTCTCCCGAGACCGATGTGGCGCGGCAGGAACCACGACAATCCGCCCGAGACACTGAATCCGAGCGCCGCGTCCGGCAGGCCGAAGCGGGCCGATCTGGTGGCGATCCTCAGATCACACATGGCGGCAAGTTCAAGCCCGCCGCCCAGACAGTACCCGTTGACGGCAGCGATCACGGGCTTTCCGAGCCCGCTGATCCGGCGGGCCAGTTCCTGGTAGAGTGCGGTGTTGGCCGCAAAGTCCCTCTCGCCCTGTGTTTCGGCCTCGCCAATGTCCGCACCGGCACTGAAGGCCCGGCCGGTGCCCGTGAGGACCAGGACCGCGACTGCATCATCCCGGCCGGCAGCCCCGATCCAGTCGACCAGACGGCCAAGTTGCGCCTGATCGAGGGCACACAGCACATTCTCACGATCCATCCTCGCCCATGAGACGGTGCCCGAGCGTGTGACGGCGAGCATGATTCAGGCCTCCTCGCCCGCTGTCAGCGTGGCGCCCACAATGCGTGCCCGCATGAACGGTGTCGTCACGAACGGCGGCGGGAAACGCTGCAGATCCTCGAATGCCGCCATGTCGGCCACCAGATCGGTGTCCTCGCCCGCCGCCATCTCGGCGACGGCCCGCCCGGAGATGGTTCCCTTGGCGGCGCCGACACCGTTCTGGCACACCGCGGCCCAGATGCCGTCGGCCAGCATGCCGCACTTCGGCACGGAATTGCGCGACATGCACATGACGCCGCTCCAGGTGTGTTCGAAGGTGACGCGCGGCACCATGGGAAAGCGCCTGGCAAGGGTGCGGACGTGCCGACGCCGGACCTTCGCCAGGTCGCGCTCAGTGATCATGAAGTCCGGCCGGTGACGCAGGTCAAGCCGGATGAGCAGCCGGTGATCCTGGGTGTAGCGCATGGTGGTTCCGCCCAGGAGTGCGGGGATTGTTCCCCAGTCGCCTTCCCCTCCCAGAGCCTTTTGCTCGGCATCGTCAAGCGGCCGGGTGAGGCTGGCGAAGGTGTGGACGGTGAGCAGCTTCTGTCTGAGGAACCCGAATGCGGGTGTCCAGCCGTTGGTCGCCAGAATGATCCGTGACGCCGTCAACCTCCCGGCCTGGGTCACAAGGGTCCTGGATGCCCCGCCGTGAAACTCCCGCACGGGGGAATTCTCGTAGATCTCGACATTGTCCGGCATGGTGCGGGCCAGCCCGGTCACGAGCGCTGCCGGCTGCATGAGAATGCTCCCGGGAGTAAAGACGCCGTCGACAAAGCAATCCGTGCCGAGGACGGCGGAAAGGCGTCCTCGATCCCATCGCTCGCAGTCCTCGCCAAGGTCATCGAGACGGGTCTGCATGACGTCGAGATTCCGGCGTCCCTGAGACGTGGCCGCCACGTGCACCTTGCCGCGACGGCTCCACTGACAGCGTATCTGGTGACGTTCCACGAGCTCCCCGAGCCAGGCAATGGCCTGCCGGTTGATGCGGATCTGCCGGTGGTCGTGTTCGGGCTGTTCGCGCGACAGCGCGTGGGGAAGGTCGATGATGAAACCCGAATTGCGTCCCGAGGCATTCTCGCCGATACGTCCCGCCTCAAGGAGCACGACGCGGTCACCGAACCGCAATTCACCCAGGCGCCGGGCCGCGGCGAGACCGGCGAAGCCGCCACCGATCACCACCCAGTCCGCCGCACCCTCACCTTCCCAGACACGCGCCGGAGGGTGTTCCCCCAGGATGTTGTACCAGCCGTTCGAATGATCGTTCTTCGGGAAGCCCGTCACCCGCATGGCGCGATGTCAGTCCAGGGGCGCCGGAGGCACGGGTACGTGGTGGTGGGTGCTGCTTCCCGCCTTCGATTCGGTCACCGGAGCCACAGCAAAGAAGAATCGTGCCGGCTCACGCGCCACATAGGTGAGCCGGGTTCCGGCAGGAAGCCACATGATGTCCCCGGGACCGATACGGTGCCGCCCCTCGTCGGTGTGGATCTCCAGTTCACCTTCGATGCCGTAGATGATCTCGTCGTAGGTCACGGTCCACGGAATGCTGCAGTTCTCGAACACTCCGATGCCGCCTCCCAGCGTCGTGCTGATAGCCGAGTTGACAGTTGCCACCACGTTGCCGCCGCTGCCGCCAGCCACGGAAAGATCGAGGTCATACCCACGGAACATGCGTGCGTCGCTCATGATGCCATGTCTCCTTCCAACGCATCTCTCACCCAGGCCTGGAAGGCATGGACACAGTGCTCGCTGTCTCCTGGTTCACCATCCCGGGTAATGAACCGGCCCTGATAGTAGCCCCGCGACACGATACCCCGCTGAACACCCTCGTTGAGGGCTGCATCTTCAGGTCCCAGCGCTTCGTTGAACCAGACTTCCGACGCGCGTGTGGTCTCGTCGTCACCCCGGCCCGCAACGTGGAAGTAGGCATTTTCCACAACCGAAGACTGCGCGCCCGTGGCCCGCATCAGGAAGGTCGAGATCATGTCGGCATGGGGCCAGGAGTAGATGATCCAGTCCGGCCACAGGTAAAGCGTGATGAAATGGTCCGTCTGGCCACCGGAACCGGACCGGGGGAAAGGATAGACTTGCGTCCGGTTCTTGCCCGGTGGAGCGATAATGGCCAGCCAGCGATCATGCACGTGGAGCCTGGTGGTCTCCATGTCGATGATGTCGGTGAGTGCGCGATGGGCCGGACCGGAATTGGGAAAGTGGTAGCCCTCGATGGCGTTCTCGACAGTGACCTTCCAGTTGGAGCCAATGGTGAAGTCCTTCTGGCCGCCAAACGTGACCGTCTCGAGATCGGGAAACCAACGCCGGCATTCCTCCTCGAAGCCGGGTGCCCACTCGTTCATCGGCGGCGCATCATCGTCCAGGTTGACGAAGATGAAGCCGGCGAATTCCTGAATCCGCACCGGCACGAGGCTGAAGTCGGCCTTGTCGAAGTCCGGCACCCGGTCACACAGCCGGGCGCTCCGCAACGATCCGTCGGTGCCATAGGCCCAGCCGTGGTATGGGCAGGTGATGGCGGCCTTGACGGTACCGCTTCCCTGAAGCAGTTCGTGGGCACGGTGCTGGCAGACGTTGTAGAAGGCACGCAGGCGACCGTCCCGTCCCCGGATGGCGACGATTCCCTGACCGTGGATGTCGACGGTGACATAGCTGCCGGGAGCGTCGAGCGCGCTCCTGTGGCAGACGGCACGCCACGAGCGGAAGAAGATCGCCTCCTTCTCCCGCTCCAGGACGTCCGCACGGTAGTACCACGGCGAAGGCAGGGTGAACGACGTCCGGTGGTCACCGGTCACCCCCGCCACCGGCAGCGATTCAGCCATGACGAACCTCCGCTCTTCGGATGCCCGGAACCCTAGGCACCACCCCGCCCCGAATCAACGCTACCGGACCGCCCGGGTGGTGGCTGCTGTTCAGTCCAGGATGTACTTCTTGGGAACGGCAGCGCCGACCGTGTACTTGGGATCCACGAAGTTGCCCAGGCGCACCTTGCCGCATTGACTGAGCATCATGTAGGCGTCCCACTGGTCGAACCCGTAGTCCGCCGCCATCCACCTGATAAGTTCACGATAGGCAATGCGTGCACTGTCCTCGAGCGGACGGGTGCTGCCAATGCCCATGATGAAGTCGTCGGCTTCCAGGCGCGGCCACTCGATCGGCCAGTTCTTGATCAGATCGACCGTCATGGTGGTGGTGGTCGGATACTCAACGGCTACGCCGCACACCTCGCCATCACCCTGGCAGGCATGGGCATCGCCGATGAAGAGACGGCCGCCCTTGGTGCGGACCGGCAGATAGGTGATCGTGCCCGGCCCCATGTCGGGAAGATCCATGTTGCCGCCATGGCTGTCGGGTGTCAGCGAATTGATCGAATCGATCTCGGGCGAACAGCTGAGTGTGCCGATATGGGGCTTGTAGGGGAGTGTCACCCTGTCGCTCCAGTACACCTTCTCTTCATCGAGGTCGATCTTGCGGACGATCTCGGGAAGCGGTTCGTTGAGCGTAGCCGTCAGGGCCGTTCCGGTCAGAGC
>JAJEBJ010000032.1 GCA_022822575.1 Alphaproteobacteria bacterium
ATGACGAGAAAAAACAGCAACCAGAGACTGCCGCTGACGACGGGCGAGACCAGCGAGACGACATAGGTGGCAGCGATGAAGGCAAGCACGATCAGGCGCCCGAGGAGAATCTGAAGCCCCCTGGCATGGTAACCGAACGGCCGCCCGTCAATGCTCGTGTTGCCGAGAAGGTAGGCCCTGTTTCGCACCTTGGCCCAGGCGGACCAGACACCCAGGGTGGCGATCGACAGCATCAGGTTGACGATCCATATCCCGAAGTACTCGCTTGGCGTTCCGGTGAACGTCACGGCGACCGCACCGTCAGGTGTCTTCATCGCGACGCTCTCTGTCCATCATCGACTGCCGTCCACCGCCAGCATCACCACGCAGAGGGGTCATGGCCTGTCACGGGTTCGTCTCCTCGAGGGGGGTCTTGGGCTCAAAGGGACAGGTGCTGGCAATGACACACTGCCAGCATTTCGGGCGACGGGCCGTGCAGGTGTAGCGCCCGTGGAGAATGAGCCAGTGATGGGCGCCCTTCCTCCACTTCTCGGGCACATCGCGTTCGAGGACCCGTTCGACGGCTTCGGCGGTCTTGCCTCGCGCCAGGCCCGTGCGGTTGGCCACCCGGAAAACATGGGTATCAACGGCGATGGTCGGTGCGCCGAACGCCTCGTTCATGACGACGCTGGCGGTCTTGCGGCCGACTCCCGGAAGCTCCTGCAGGGCTTCCCGGCTTGCCGGGACCCTGGAGTCGTGCCTGTCAATCAGCATTTGTGACAGTCTGACGACATTCTTCGCCTTGGAGTTGAAGAGGCCGATCGTCCTGATCTTCTCGCGCACGCCATCCTCGCCAAGAGCGACCATCTTCTCCGGCGTATCGGCGACAGCGAAGAGCGCCGGTGTTGCCTCGTTGACGCTCTTGTCCGTTGCCTGTGCCGAGAGAACGACCGAAACCAGCAACGTGAAGTGATTGCCGTAGTCGAGCTCTGTCCGTGGCTCGGGGATCTCCCGTGCCAGAGAGGTGAACAGCCGGTCGATGTCCAGAGCCTTCACGAGGCCCCCCTGTCGTCCTGCTCGAAAACCATCGCCACGGCGCGCACCGGACACCCGGTGCCGTCCTTCATGGCGAGCGGAAGGCAGACAAAGAGGAAGTCCTCACCCTCCAGTGCCTCGAGATTGCACAGTTGCTGGACCATGCACACACCCTGGGTATTCCATACCGCGTGGGTCGGCCACCACCATTCGGCCGGGTCGTCCATGCCGATGAGATCGGTGCACAAGAGCCTGATGCCGCGGTCCACCAGCCATTGGGCCGTGTCGACCGGGACGAAGGGCCGGTTCATGGCAAAATCGTCCTTGCCCCAGTCCTTCGAGGTCCCGGTCCACACGACGCAGGCAGCATCCGGGCCGATTGTGCGGGAGGTCTTGCGTTCCGCTTCCTCGAGATCGGCTATGGTGATGGCCTCACCATTCTGCCGGTGCCGCAGGTCAAGCAGATGGCCGGGCAGCACCAGATGTTCCAGGGGGACCTGATCAACACTCATGCCGTTGGCGTCGCTGTGTCTCGGCACGTCCAGATGGGTGCCGCAGTGTTCGGGCATGAGGATCATGCGGCTCTCCATCGCCATCTTGCCGCCCGTGATCTGCGAAAGGTAGGCGTGATCGTCTAGCGGGAAGAACGTCACCTGGCCGCCGATGTTCGGCATGTTGGAGTACATCGGGTGACTGAGATCGACGATTCTTGAAACGGTTGGCAGCATGACACTCTCCATCTTGCCGTTGACGGTTCCATCACGGGAACACGTACCGCAATAGACAGTCACGAGCGCCCTGTCTATGCGGCGAACCCTCCCTTGCGAAGCCAGTCCAGAACACCCTCGGCAGTGGCCGCCGACGGGCCCTCCGGAACGGCGGGACGGCGGATCATGACCACCGGAAGGCTGAGGTCGCGGGCGGCCCTGATCTTGGCCTCGGTCGCTCCACCACCGCTCGCTCGTGTCATCAGGGCACCGACGCCGCGATCCGTCATCAGCGCCGTCTCCCCTTCCACGTCAAACGGCCCTCGCTGCAGGAGGACCTCCATGGCCGGGTTCGGCAGGGGCTCCTTCGGGGGAGCGACCATGCGGAAGATGAGCCGCATGCCATCGATGCAGCGGAAGGATTCCATGGCGCGGCTTCCCAGCGTGATCAGGACCGCCGCCGGGGCAAGCGTCTTCAGGGTGCCGACCGCAGCATCGATGTCATCGACCACGATCCAGCGGTCACCGGGCATCCTGTTCCACATCGGTCGTACAAGCTTGATTCGGGGCACGCCCGACCGGCAGGCCGCCGCAGAGGCCGTGGCTGCCATGACGCGGGCGAAGGGGTGGGTCGCATCGACGAGGACATCGATGCGTTCATCGGCGAGATAGCGGATGAGACCGTCGGCGCCCCCGAACCCTCCACGCCGCAGGCGCCCGGGAAGATCCGGTGTATCGTCCAGAAGGCCGGCCAGCGACGTCACGACATCGACCCCGGGCGCCCGTGCGGCGATTCCATGCGCCAACGCCACGGCCTCTGCGGTCCCGCCGAGGATGAGAATGCGGGTCACAGACCCGCCTGGCCGACGATGTCGCCCGAACGATCGATGACGATCACGTCCACCGCCACTCCGCCAGCCAGAGTGGCCAGTGCCGTCTGCCGGGCGCCGCCTGCCACGCGATCGGCCAGGGGCAACCCGACCTCGCGTGCCAGTCCAAGCGCCTCCCCGGCGCTCGTCGAATTGGCCACGTGTCGCGCCAGTCCGGCATCGGCGCCGGCTTCCTTCGCCAGGGCGGCAAGCAGGTCAAAGTCGACCTGACTCCGCGCCGAATGGAGGTCGAGGGCTCCTTGCGCCAGTTTCGTCATCTTGGCGAATCCCCCGGCAAGCGACACCCTGGGAACCGGATGGCGGCGCAGGTACTTCAGCATGCCTCCGGCAAAGTCGCCCATGTCGATGAGGCTGGCCTCGGGCAATGAATGGTAATTCTGGACGGCCTTCTCCGAGGTTCTTCCGGTGGCCCCGGCGAGGTGCTCGAGACCTTCGGCGCGGGCAACGTCGATGCCCCGGTGGATGGCATGGATCCAGGCGGAACAGGAGTAGGGGATGACGATTCCCGTGGTCCCGAGAATGGACAATCCTCCCTTGATGCCGAGTCGCGGATTCCATGTCCTCAGGGCCAGGGCTTCACCGTCGACGACGCCGATGGTGAGAACCACGTCGGCGCTTCCGCCGTGGCGCCAGGCAAGCGTGCGGATGGCCTCGGTCATGATGTCACGAGGCCGCGGATTGATCGCAGGCTCGCCAGGTGCAACAGGCAGCCCCGCCTTGGTCACGGTACCGACACCCTCTCCGGCACGAAAGACCACTCCGCTTCCCGCTTCACCAGCCTTCACGGTGACGACGATTTCCGCACCGTGGGTGACGTCGGGGTCATCTCCGGCATCCTTGATCACCGAGGCCCGTGCCTCGCCACCATCAAGATGGCGCGATGCCAGCGGAAACCCTGCTTCCCTGCCGCCTGGCAGGGTGATCTGGACCGGATCCGGAAACGTGCCCGTGGTCAGCGCCTCGTAGGCCGCCGCTGCCGCCGCGGCGGCACAGGCTCCGGTGGTCCACCCCCTTCGCAAGGCATCTTTCGCCATGTCTCGGACATTCGTTGTGGTGGTCATTGTGTCGCGCGGTGATGAATTCGCAAGAGAATGCGGTTATGCATCGTCCGTCGCACCAGTGTCGCGAGGGGTGACCGATGCCGCATTCCCCGCTGCCGCCCATGCCTGCGTTCGAGGCCGGATGGGTGTGGCTCGCAGGCGCCGGGCCGGGCGACCCCGGCCTTCTCACACTTCTGGCCCACCATGCCCTGGGCGAGGCTGACTGCATCGTCCACGATGCCCTCGTTGACGACGGCGTCCTGAAGCTGGCGCGTTCCGGGGCAGAGCTCATCCATGCCGGAAAGCGTGGCGGCAGACCGTCCCCGGGACAGCCCGACATCTCTCGCCGACTCATTGAACTCGCGCGGTCCGGAAAGAGGGTCCTGCGACTCAAGGGAGGTGACCCCTTCGTCTTCGGACGAGGCGGCGAGGAAGCTCTCGCCCTTGTTGCTGCCGGCATCCCGTTTCGTGTCGTGCCGGGAGTCACGGCGGGTATCGGCGGGTTGTCCATGGCCGGCATCCCGGCAACGGACCGCCACACCAACCATGCCATCACCTTCATCACCGGGCGCCTGGCAGGCGGAGACGTTCCCGACGGCCTCGACTGGTCTGCCCTCGCCGCCCCAGGTCACGCGCTCGTCATCTACATGGCTCTGGCGCGACTCGCGTCCATCGCCGAGCGCCTGATCGCGGCGGGCCTTGCCAGCGACACGCCCGTGGCGGTCATCAGCCGTGCCACCACCCGGCACCAGAAAGTGATCGAAACGATCCTCGCCCGTGCCGCTGTCGATTCGCGGGATCTCGAGGCTCCGGCGAT
>JAJEBJ010000431.1 GCA_022822575.1 Alphaproteobacteria bacterium
ATCAAGGGCTTCAAGGCCATCGTTGACGGCGAGTACGACGATCTCCCCGAGCAGGCCTTCTACATGGTCTCGAACATCGACTCGGCGGTGGAGAAGGCCAAGAAGCTGGCAGCGGAAGCGGCCTGATATCATGGCCGGCAAGGTCAATTTCGAACTGGTGAGCCCGGAGCGCGTTCTCGTCTCCGACACCTTCGACATGGTCGTGATACCCGGAGGGGATGGAGACATCGGCGTGTTGCCTGATCACGCACCCCTTATCTCCACCATCCGTCCCGGCGTGATCGACATCCACGAGGACGACAAGCTGGCGCATCAGGTCTTCGTGGCCGGAGGGTTCGCGGAGGTCCTGCCCGACCGCTGCACGGTGCTGGCGGAAAAGGCCCTGATGGTGGCAAGCATCGATGCCGGAGACGTCCGCGCCAAAATCGAGGCTGCCGAACTCGACCTGCGCGATGCGGAAAGCGACACCGAACGCACCCGCGCCAGAGATGAGCTTGCGGTCCTCAACGCCATGCTCGAGGCCGTCCCGGACTCCTGATCACGCGCCTTAACCCGAGAGCTTGGTTTCCGGTTGTTCAGATGGCTTCACGCGTGTTGCACCCGGCTGAGCGATGGGTGTCGGGTGAGGAGGGCAAGGAACAGATGCCAATGGATGCGACGGCGCGTTAACATGCGCAAGGCCGTCAGCAGACCGAAGAGGTCATGTCGGCGTAGTGTGTTGTTCCGTGCGGAAACGGGTTGCCCACTCGCAGCTTTCACGATTCGCCAACTTCGCGGTTCTGGGTTCAGCAGCCTCCGCAACTGCAGGGTCCAGGCCCAAGGCGGACAAGACGGCGGCGAGCGTCGCCTGCGGGTCTGCAACAAGGCCCTCGCAGGTGATTTTGACAGGCTCAATCTCCTGCTCATCAAACCAACGGTTCCAGCACTCGTCGTGTTCTTCCAACTCTGTCAAGAGCCTTGAAAGGTCATCGGCATCGTAGACGGGATCATGTCCTGTCTTGAGCCGCTCACGTTCGGTGCCGTCTGAGTTGACATGCCACAATCCGGATTGCTCCGCCCTGAGGCGCGAGACCGCTTGAGCGACCTTGTCTTCGCGGGAGAGATGCAGGTAGACCGGTGTTCCGAATGCTGCTTGGAAGCGCGCGTTGTCGCTGCCCAGATTCGGGTAAAGCGTATCGAGCCGTTTCGAGAGATCGGCAACACTCTCCCACATCAACCGCAAGCCAAAGACCGGGGTCCCGGCAGCTCCCTGTTGCAATACGGCTGTCAGGTAGGATTGATCAAACTCGTGCTCGTTGCGCCAATCTGCGGTCGACACGCTGAGTTGTTCGGCCCACCAGCAATAGTCCTCACGCCGGAAGTACGAATTGGGTCGACCTGCCATCCCGGTATCGGTGAGGAGATCGCACAAGAGTGTGCTTCCACTGCGGGGAGTCGAGCCAATGATGTACGATGCCATCTGTTCAATCACTGAGTCTCGCTCTCCCTCGATTGGATTACCCAAGAATCATCGAGGACGCGAAGAGACCGGCATCAATCACCGGAAGTAACCGGGTCACCTTGGGGCGCGCTCGGAGAGAGGCGATCCCCGCTGAAGTAGCACGTGTACGGCTTCCTTGTCAGTGAGACCGACGCGAGTCTGCATGGCCTTGGCGTTCCTGTTCAGGCCGGATTCGACCGAGCCGGTTCGCTGTCGCGCGAGGGCGTCGGCCAGAAATCTGGACACGACATCGCTCAGGGAGCCCCCTTCGGTCGCCTGGAGCTGCTTCAACTCGTCCAGTATCGGGGCAGGGACATCTGCGGTCATGCGCATGATGCGCGATGCTGATTCATGTGGCGTCACGCGTCAACATCGCGCTCAGGCGAAGGGGGCGGTTGTGACGTCGCTAACAGGCGAAGACGAACTCCCGGAGGTGCGTCCCGCGGACAGTTGCCCGGCGATGCCGGCATCAGGCAGAGGAAAGCGGTGCTCGCTTGAGTTGGTCAGGCGCGAGAAACCCGCCTCGATGGCGACGGTGTCGAGATGGTGTCCTATGAGGACGATGCGTGAACCGCGCGTGCCTCGTGGCCATGCGGCAAGGCGGGAGAGGGGGTGGAAGACATGGCCGACGCCGTTGATGACGATCGGCACGTCGCTGCCGAGGAGATCGACGATGCCCTTGAAGCGCAGGAGCAGGTCGCCCTGGCGGGCAATGAGCCTCTCGATCCAGTGCATGAGCGAAGCAGCCTCGAGTGCCCGATGCGTGGCGAGCGACAGACTGGTGATGGTGCTGTCATGCTGCGTGGAACTGCGGGCGTGGATCCACGTTGACGGGTCCGGAGCGTGGCGGAGGATGCTTTCCGGCATGACCGGAGACGAGAGGATGCGCGCCTCCCCGTTGAGAGCCCGCAGGCGCGCCTCGAGGCGACCCGTTCCGGGAGCGAGGTCCGTCTTGGTGAGGATGATCGTGTCGGCGATAGCCGCCTGGCGCAGGCACTCCCTTTGTGTTTCGAACGGCCGATCGCCTGCCTGCGCATCCACGGTGGCAACGATCCCCGCCACTGCTACCTGACGATTGATCCTCTCGTCATGCAGAAGCGTGTGAACCAGGGGTGCGGGATCGGCGAGGCCGCTGGTCTCGATGAGGATGTGATCCGGAGGGCGTCGGTCGAGAAGGCGCATGATGGCCACCACCACGTCCTCTCGCACCTCGCAGCACAGGCAGCCGGCCCCGACCAGCATGGTCGCTTCGTCGAGGTGCTCGATGAGGAGGTGATCGACTCCCGTTTCGCCAAACTCGTTGACGATGACGGCGCTCCCGGCCATGGACGGATGTCTGACAAGGGCGTTGATGAGCGTTGTCTTTCCGCTGCCGAGGAAACCGGTGATGATGGAGACGGGGCTCGTCATGGGGCAATTCCCAGAAGGTCGAGAGGCCGTTCGTGGAGGATCTCCTCGATGAGCGCATCGGGAATCTCCGGCATGACCAGTCCTTCACCCCACCGGTTGATGGCGCGAAATTCGGCGACGGCGACGGCAGGCCGGCGGACCGGAAAATCTGAACCGAAGAGAAGCCGGCCGGTGACCCCGTACTCCCGGGCGATCATGAGGCCGTTGTAGAGCTGCCAGGGTCTGTGATAGCGCGCCGAGAGATCGGCAAAGATGTTGTCGTTCTTGCGCATGAGGATGGCTGTCTGCTCCATGTACGGCTGTCCGAAGTGGGCGACGATGATCTTCAGGTGGGGAAAGTCCATGGCGACCCGGTCGAGCAGGCAGGGGTCGGCGAACTCGAGACTGCCTGTATAGGCGCCTCCGCAGTGGAACATCACCGGGACGTCATGGTGACAGGCGATCTCGTAGAGGCGCCCACAGGCGGGACTTCTGGGGTCCATCGCCTGGTATGTCGGCGAGAGTTTCAGGCCCTTGAGTCCCAGTGTCAGCGCCGCCTCGAAATCATCGCCGGCATGGGCATCGTCGGGATGGACCGAACAGAGTCCGACCGCCCGTCCCGGATGCCTGCGAACGACGTCGGCAATGAACTCGGAAGGCGTGTGATTCCCGGCATGCTTGGGGAGAGCGACGACAACGAAGCGGGCGACCCCGGCCTCATCGACGGCTTCCGAGAGAAGATCGGGATCCGCCTTGCCGTCGCCGAGGACATTGCGCAGGGACTGCAAGGCCCTGTCCTCGTCAGTGCGGTGTTCGAACAGAAATGCATGAACATGCCAGTCGACTAGTTCGCCCAAGATCTTGCTCCCGCATCGCTCTCGCCGGGGACGCCTTCAACTTCGCCAACAGGGCGATCTTGTGAGCGCTCCTCGGTCTCATGTATACTATGTCACGTTTCTCGAAGGACCTTCTGAGGCCAGGAGGGGTGCACCGGCAGGCCATGAGCCATTGGGATCTTGACGATATCGACTGGCAAGCCTTCGATCGGTCCAGTGTCGATCCCGACATGGTTCGCATCGTCAAGGCTGCATCGCTGGTCGAGTACAACGGCGATCTCTATGGCCGGTATCTTGCGAACATCTTTGCAGGCGACGATGCCTTCGTCACAGCCGCGGAAACCTGGGCCACCGAAGAGGTGCGTCATGGCATCGCCCTGGGACGTTGGGCCACCATGGTGGACCCAGAGTGGGATTTCAGGACGGCCCGGGAGCGATTCAGATCTGAATACAACCAGGTCGATCTCAGCCTCGAGAGTTCGGTGCGTGGCTCGCGTTTCAGCGAACTGGTCGCCCGCTGCATCGTCGAGGTCGGGACGTCGTCCTACTACACCGCCCTTGCCGATGCGACGAAAGAGCCCGTCCTGAGGCAGATCTTCAGGAAGATCGCGGCCGACGAGTTCCGTCACTACAAGCTGTTCTACGACCACATGAAGCGGTACCGGGCGATCGACAATCCCAATCTGCTGACACGGGTGCGTGTTGCCGTGACCCGCCTCGCCGAGTCGGAAGACGACGAACTCGCCTTCGCCTACTACATCGCCAACGACGTACCAGAGGCCTACGACCGGAAGGCCTGCGCCGCTGCCTATGGCAGCCGGGCCCTGCCGCACTACCGGCGGAACCACATCCGCCTGGCGGTCAACATGACCACCAAGGCCATGGGGCTCAGACCGAAGAGCCGCGTGGCTTCCCTCATTGCATGGGTCGTTTGCCGCCTCTTCGAATGGCGCCGCCAGCGCCTTCTGCACCAGGCTCCCGCCTACTGATATCCTCGCGCCGGGAAGCTCAGGTGTCGCCTCGGTCGAGGAGATCGGCGAAGGCGGTGAAGATGTCGCGGTACATCTGACGCTTGAAGTCAACGATGCCGGCCTGGATGGTCTCGGCATGCATCCAGCGCCAGGCGCTGAATTCGGGATGGTCGGTGCCGTGAACGTCGATGGTGTCGTCCGTTCCCTCGAACCGCATGGCGAACCACACCTGTCTCTGGCCGCGATACCGGCCATTCCAGGTCCGGCTGACGAGTTCCGGGGGGAGGTCGTAGGTGAGCGGTTCGGGAGTCGCTCGAAGCACGGTGACGGAACGGATTCCGGTTTCCTCGGCGAGTTCACGCAAGGCTGCCTTGAGGGGTTCCTCTCCCTCGTCGATTCCGCCCTGGGGCATCTGCCAGACATCGGGACGGTCAAGTCTCTCGCCGACAAAGACGAGGCCTGCGTTGTTGAGGAGAACGATGCCCACGCCTTGCCGCCATGGCAGGCGCGGGTTCTGGGACGTCATCGTGATGCCAGCGCGATACCTTCGATGAGATCGAGCGCCCGGCTCAACTGATAGTCCTCCATCGCCTGCTCGCTGCGCCGGGTGGAGGCCTCTTCGTCTTCGTCCTCGCTAGGGAGGGTGTCCCCGGCGTCTAGGCTGTTGACGAGATCAGCCTCGCCAAAGCGTTCCACGTCGCTGGACTGGATGACCGCTTCCTCGACGATGATGTCCGGCGAAATGCCGGTTCCCTGGATCGACATGCCGGAAGGTGTGTAGTAGCGGGCGGTTGTCAGGCGCATGGCCCCACCGCTGGCCAGGGGCATGAATGACTGGACCGATCCCTTTCCGAAGGAATGTGTTCCCATGATGATGGCCCTGCGGTGGTCCTGCAGGGCGCCGGCGACGATCTCGGAACCCGAGGCGGAACCGCCGTTGATCAGCACGACCATCGGCAGTCCGTCCGCAAGGTCGCCGCTCTCGGAATGAAAGCGCTGGGCGTCGCCCTCACGCCGGCCGCGGGTCGAGACGATTTCCCCCTGTTCAAGGAAGGAGTCGGCGACGGAGATGGCCTGGTCGAGCAAACCTCCGGGGTTGTTGCGCAGATCCAGAACGATGCCCTGGAGATCGCCGGCCGCGGCCTCTGCGATAGCCTCCATGGCGTCGTCGATTCCGCCCTGGGTCTGCTGGGTGAACGACGTGATGCGCACGTAGCCTACCTTCTTCTCCAGACGCCATCGAACCGACTGGATGGTGATGATGGCACGGACGATGGTGAAGGTGATGGGCTCGTCGACTCCTTCGCGGGCAATGGTGAGCCTGATCTCGGAGTCAGGCGGCCCGCGCAGCCGGTCCACCGCCTCGTTGAGGGTGAGGCCGAGCAGGGGCTCATCGTCAAGATGGGTCACGAAGTCACCGGCCTTGATGCCGGCGCGCTGCGCCGGCGTGTCATCGATCGGCGCCACGACCTTCACGAAGCCGTTTTCCATAGTGACCTCGATCCCCAGTCCGCCAAACTCCCCGGTGGTCTGGACCTGGGCTTCAGCATAGGCATCGGGCGAGTAGTAACTCGAGTGGGGATCAAGTGAGCCCAGCATGCCTTCGATGGCGGCTTCGATCAGATCGGAATCGGAGACCTCCTCGACGTAGTCCGAGCGCAGGCGCTCGAACACGTCGCCAAAGAGATCAAGGGCGCGCCACGTGTCGTCGCCGGCGGCCGTGGCGTGCCCCGGACCCTGTAGGACGAAAAGACCAAGGACGATCGCCAGGGAAGTCGTTCGTTTCATCGGTTGCTCTCTTCGGTGAAGGACGCAGTCAGCCAGTCCGGGGCGTCCTCGGGAATCCCCTTGTAGCGGACTTCTACATAGAGGGTTCGCTCTTCGGTGTCATCCGCTGCCATGACGGCAACGGGCTGTCCGGCCACCAGCCACTCACCGGTTCCAACAATGCCGTGGTCAAAGCCGAGAAGCACGGTCTGGTAGTTGTCGCCGTGATCGATGACGAGAAGTGGACCATGTCCGGCAAAGGGTCCTGAATGGAGGACGATGCCATCAAAGGGCGTGATGACCGGCTCGTCTGGCGCCGTCGCGATATGGAGCCGGCGGCTTCCGTCGGGCGCGCCGCGAGCGGGGTAGGGCAGGGTACCCTTCCGGGATTCGATGTCCGTCACCATCAGGGCCTCACGGATGTCCGACGTCAGGATGTTGTTCATGGATGCCTGTGCCATCGATCCTGCCGAAAGGCGGTAGAGAAACGATGTCAGTGTTTCAGGAGTCCTGATCACGGGTTTCCGCTCCACCGTCAACGGTGCCAGGATCTCCCGGACATGTCTGCTGGCAGTGTCGAGCTTCGCTTCGATGGCGCGGAGACTCCCGAGCGTGTCAAGTCGGGTCGAATCCGTCTCTTCGCGGATGGCACCAAGCGCACTCAGCCCATCGAGATGCCGTGTCATGTCCTTGATGTGCTCCTCGATGCCGGCCACAAGCGTGTGGGCGACAACCGAGGATCGGTGCACGAAAGACAACGAAGCAGGCATCGCGATGACCACGCCAGGCGGGATGCCTGACACCCTGTGGAGTACGCTGATACGGGTGCCCCAGGCCTCGCGATGGGGTTCGAGATCCATCAGTCCGATATCGATCCTGCGATCGATATCGTCGAGATCTTCCTCGATCGACTCGAGAACGTCGGCAAGGCGACGCCTTTCCGATTCTCCGGACAACAGCGTGTCGCGCAGTGACGCGAGGTCGGTCGTCGAGGGAGAGGGTTCCGGGGCCTCTACATCACTGCCCGTGGAAATTAGGGTCTCGAGATCATCCGGAGTGTCCTCGCCCTGAACGGGCGTGTGAACAAGGAGACCCGCCAAGAGGAGCAGGGGCGCCAGCCGGAAATGGTTCATCGACGTATCGAGAGCAGCGACGTCCCGGACATCTCGACCGGTTGTGCGAAATCCAGGAGGTGGAGCAGGGTGGGTGCGAGATCCTGCAGGGATCCCTCACGAAGTCTCCGGTCGGAGGGGCCATGGACCAGGGCCAGGGGAACGGGATTGGTCGTGTGGGCCGTGTGAGGGCCGCCGTTTACCGGATCCAGCATGGTCTCGATGTTGCCGTGATCGGCAGTGACCACAAGGCTGCCTCCCATGTCGGCGACCGCGTTCGCCATGGCTCCGAGACACTGATCGACGGCTTCAACCGCCTTCACGGCTGCCGGAAAGACCCCGGTATGGCCGACCATGTCGGGATTGGCGAGATTGCAGATGATGACATCGAAGGTGTTGTCACGCACGGCCGACACGAGCCGTTGCGTCACCTCGAATGCCGCCATTTCGGGTTTGAGATCGTATGTGGCGACGTCAGGCGACGGCACGAGAATGCGTTCCTCCGCCGGAAAGACCTCCTCTCGTCCGCCGTTGAAGAAGTAGGTGACGTGAGCGTACTTTTCGGTTTCGGCGA
Source organism: Alphaproteobacteria bacterium (assembly GCA_022822575.1). Classification (GTDB taxonomy): domain Bacteria; phylum Pseudomonadota; class Alphaproteobacteria; order SP197; family SP197; genus SP197. The sequence goes on from JAJEBJ010000431.1 coordinate 8,130, forward strand.
TGCGCAGTTGGCGCATGCCGGCATCGGCAATCAGGCTGCCGAAACTTCGCTTCACCTCCGGGGACGGGAACATGGCCGGAAGGTGTCGATCGAGATTGGCGGCATAGGGAACCATGCCGACACATCCGGCAAGCTGCGGTTTCCTGTCCCTGTCGAAACCGGTGAAGGCAGGGTCGATGAGGGCGCCTGTGATCTGTCGTGTCCTGTCGGCACGGAAGTTAGCCATGATGAGGCCGTCGCCATCACGCATGCCGGCGTAGGCGCCGATGACCGCAGGCGTGACGAACTCATCGGTCAGCCCCGCCGCCCGGGCACTCTCCATGGTCTCGCCGATCGAGCCGAATTGCGCGCCGGCTCCCTTGACCATGGCCGCCCAGGCCCGCTTCACCCTCTGCCAGCGCCGGTCCCGGTCCATGGCATAGTAGCGTCCGGACAGAGTCACGATCCGCGCGTGGGGTGCGGCGGCGGCAAAGCGTTCGAGAAAGGACGTGGCGCTTGATGGCGGGGTATCACGGCCATCGAGGAAGGCGTGGACGAGAACTTCGATTCCCTGATCATGGAGCCTGTTGGCAAGTGCTGCCATGTGGTCCTGATGACTGTGGACACCGCCGGGCGACAGGAGCCCGGCGATGTGGCACACGCCTCCGCTGCGCTTGAGTGCCCCGGTCAGGTCTCCAAGAACCGGATTGCCGGCCAGGGACCCGTCGCGGACGGCAGCGTCAATAAGCGGCAGGTTCTGCATGATGATGCGGCCTGCACCCATGGTGAGATGTCCGACTTCGGAGTTCCCCATCTGGCCGCATGGCAGTCCGACGGCCTCACCGGATGTTGCGAGCGTCGTCATGGCATGGGAGTCCGCGATCGCAGCCCAGTTGGGTGTTGCAGCCTGGCTGATGGCATTGCCCGGCCCGGCTTCGGCCAAGCCCCAGCCGTCAAGGATGCAAAGGACCAGTGGCCGGGGGATGAATGCGGACATGGTTCGACCCTCGTCAGAGCCGACCAGCGGCTTCAGGCAGTGGCTTCCACCGGAAGCGAGGCGGGCATCGCCCACATCCGTTCCAGGTTGTAGAGACTACGCAGTTCATTGTGGAAAATATGGACGATCACGTCGCCCAGATCGATCAGGATCCAGTCGCCGGGATCATATCCTTCCATGCTTGTGACACGTCGTCCATGGCCCTTGAGGGCTGTGGCGACCCTGTCGGCCAGGGCCGTAACCTGTCTTCGGGTCTGTCCGCCGCACACGATCATGGAATCGGCGAACGTGGTCTTCCCGACAAGGTCGATGATCACAACGTCATCTGCCTTGCCATCTTCCAGTACCTTCGTCGTCACGGCGACGAGGTCCAGGTCCTCATCCCTGGAAGCGGTTTCATGAGGAATGGATGGATCTCCCCTTGCTCATGTCACGATTGGTTTGGTCGGCGAAGGCGAAACGCACATCGCCCGATCTGATGGCTGTTGCCGAGGCATCGTGTCTGTGGCCGACAATGAGCGCCCAGACCGGTGGCTTCCTCAGAACCAGGGATCTCGCCAGGTGTCCCTGTATGCGGCAACGTCGGTAGCGTATGGCTGCCCTGCCCGTCAGACTTGTCAGAGAATAGGGAGCCCGGTCGAACACTGCAATGGGGATCATGGCGAAGAGTCGCTCCCAGTGCTTCCACCGGTGGATCCCGGCCAGGTTGTCAGCCCCCATGAGCCAGGCGAATCGACAGAGCGGAGCCCGGCGTCTGAGACAGGCGACGGTGTCGACCGTGAAGTGCGTGCCAAGATCAGCCTCGAGTCCGGTCACCGATATTCTCGTGCCCTTCGCAAACATCCGGGCCCTCTGCAGCCGTTCCGGAAAGGACAGCATGCCGTGGACGGGCTTGAGAGGATTGTGCGGCGCTACCAGCCACCAGACCTCGTCGAGACCAAGCTGACGGCGGGCGACGTGACTGACAAAGAGATACCCCTCGTGAGCGGTATTGAACGAGCCACCGAGACGGCCGATGCGTCGGCCACGGCCGGCGTGGGGTATCGGGTGGGTCAGGGCCGGGTCTGTCCGTTGCCACGAACGACGTACTTCATGGTTGTCAACTGCTCGACACCCACCGGCCCCCGCGCATGCAGCCTGTTTGTCGAAATGCCGATTTCGGCCCCCATGCCGAACTCGCCACCGTCGGCAAACTGTGTCGACGCATTCCACATGGCGATGGCGCTGGGCGTGCGGGTGAGGAAGTACTCGGCGACGGTCTCGTTGTTCGTGACGATGGCATCGGTGTGTTCCGAGCCGTGCCGCCTGATATGGTCGATGGCGCCCTCGACACCATTGACGGAGGCGACCGAGATGACCGCATCGAGGTACTCCGTTGACCAGTCATTGGCGGAAGCCGGCTTCACTCTGGAATCGAGCGGCTCTGTGGAGCGGTCACCGCGCACCTCGCATCCCTGATCCAGGAGGGCCTGGACGATAGTCCTTCTCGTGGCGTCGCCAAGAGAGGTGTCGAGCAGCAGCGTTTCCGCGGCACCGCAGATGCTGGTGCGCCGCATCTTGGCGTTGATGGCGATGTCGCATGCCATGTCCGGATCGGCATCGGCATCCACGTAGACATGGCAGAGCCCGACGAGGTGGGCGAGCACGGGGACGCGACTCTCCCGCTGCACCCGCTCCACGAGCGAAGGGCCGCCGCGCGGCACGATGATGTCGATCCAGCGGGTCATGGTGAGCATTTCGCCCACAGCCGCACGATCGGTGACCGGCACCATCTGGATGGCATCTTCGGGAAGGCCGGCGTGTGCAAGTCCCTCTCGCAGGCACCTGGCAATGACATGGGATGAAGCGGCACTCTCGGAGCCGCCACGCAGGATGGCCGCATTTCCGGACTTGAGACAGAGCGCCCCGGCATCCGCCGTCACGTTGGGGCGCGATTCGTAGATGATTCCGATGACGCCGAGCGGAACGGCGACCCGCGCGATATCGAGGCCGTTGGGCCGGCTCCAGCGGGCGAGTTCCCGCCCCACCGGATCGTCCAGGAGCGCAATGGCGTCGAGGGCGGCGGCCATGGATTCGATCCTGGAATAATCGAGAGTGAGACGCTCGAGCATCGGCGCCGACATGTTCGCCGCCCGGGCCTTGTCGAGATCGGTGATGTTGGCGGCAAGAATGTCGTCGCGCTCGTCCCGCAGGCAGGAGGCCGCGCGATTGAGGGCCCGCCGCTTCTGGGAGTCCGGCGCATGGGCCAGCACTCCGGCAGCGTGGCGAGCGGCCTCGCCAAGATCCTCCATCATGTCCGCGATGGCATGGGCGTCCTCGCGTCGGGCAGTACGGGTCATGACAACACCAGATCGTCCCTGTGGATCAGTTCCTCGCGACCTCGATAGCCCAGGAGCCGCTCAATTTCACTGCTTTTCTGGCCAGCAATGGACTCGGCATCGTCCCGGGAGTAGGCGATGAGTCCGCGGGCAATCTCGACTCCGTCCGGGTCCTCGACAATGACGGCATCCCCCTTGCGGAAGGCGCCGGCAACCCTTGTCACGCCGGCCGGCAGCAGGCTGCGGCCGCGATTGAGGGCGGCGTGAGCTCCGGCATCCACCGTGATGGTGCCGGAGGGCTTGAGGGAACCGGCAATCCAGCGCTTGCGGGCGCCGGCCGGATTGTCATTGGCGATGAACCACGTGCAGGACCTGCCTTCGAGAATGGCGCGCAGGGGATGCTGGATGTGGCCGTTGGAGATCACCATGTGGCAGCCCGCCGTCGTGGCAATTCCGGCGGCGATGAGCTTGGTCTTCATGCCGCCTGACGAGTCGCCGGGCCGGACCCGGCCGGCCATGGCCTCGATGCGGGGGGTGACCGAGTCAACCCGTTTCACCAGGAGCGCATCGGGATCGTCCTTCGGATCCCTCTCGTAGAGGCCGTCGATATCCGACAGCAGGACGAGGGTATCGGCACTCGCCATCATGGCGACACGGGCCGACAGCCTGTCGTTGTCGCCGAACCGGATTTCATGGGTGGCGATGGTGTCGTTCTCGTTGATGATCGGGACGACGCCGTACTTCAGGAGACGGTTGAGAGTGTTGAGCGCATTGATGTAGCGCCGGCGATCCTCGGTATCGTCAAGCGTGAGGAGGAGCTGTGCGGTGCCCGTGTCGTGGCGGCCGAGAGCTTCCTGGTAAGCGTGGACAAGCCGGGCCTGGCCGGCGGCGGCCGCCGCCTGACTGTCATCGAGACGCAGGCGTCCCGGGGGAAGATCGAGATGGCGCCGGCCGATGGCAATGGCGCCGGAGGTGACAATCACCACCTCGCAGCCGCCCTTGCGCATCAGAGTGATGTCGTCGGCCAGGGAGTGCAGCCAGGACCGGCGGATCCGTCCGTCATGCTCGTCCACGAGCAGTGACGATCCTATCTTGATGACGATCCTGCGGGCCTGGTCCAGCCGGGGCATGGAACGTCAAGCCTCAGCGGTCGTTGCGCTGCCGGACGAGTCCCGCCAGCAGCCGCAGAAGTTCCGGCACGCCCTCGCCGGTGACCGCCGAAATGGCATGGGCGTTGCAGCCGGCGGAAGTGGAGATCTGTCGCAGGGCCTCATTCCTGTCGCGGTCACTGATGGCGTCGATCTTGGTGAGAACCGGCACCACGGTACGTGTCGCGAGGTCATGGCCATAGGATTCGATCTCGTGGCGTACCGTCCGGAAGTCGGCAGCTGGATCGCCGGTCGTTCCGTCCACGAGGTGAAGCAGGGCCGCACAGCGTTCTGCATGGCCAAGGAAACGGTCTCCGAGCCCCGTTCCCTGGTGCGCCCCCTCGATGAGACCGGGGAGGTCGGCAAGAACGAAGCCGTCATCGTCCTGCTCGACCTTGCCGAGATGGGGATGAAGCGTGGTGAAGGGGTAGTCGGCGATCTTCGGATGGGCCCGTGTCACCACCGAGAGCAGGGTTGACTTGCCGGCATTGGGAAGGCCGACCATGCCGATGTCGGCGATGAGCTTGAGGCGCAGCCACACCCACATCTCCTCCCCGGGGCGTCCCGGCTCGGCAATCCGCGGTGCGCGGTTGGTCGACGACTTGAAGCGGGCGTTGCCGCGGCCACCGATGCCGCCGGGAAGCAGGGTCATCCGTTCGCCCGGACGTGTCAGGTCCGCGAGAACCGTCTTCCTGTCCTCGGCAAGAACCTCGGTGCCAGGTGGCAGGTTGATGACAACGTCGCTGGCGCTGGCGCCGGTGCGCTGGCTGCCGCCACCGGGCATGCCGGTCCGCGCCCTGAAGTGCTGGCGGTAGCGAAAGTCGATCAGGGTGTTGAGGCCTTCGACACAGGCAAGCACGATATCGCCGCCGCGTCCGCCGTCACCGCCGTCAGGTCCGCCAAACTCGACATGTTTTTCGCGACGGAAACTCACGGCACCCCTGCCGCCGTCGCCGCTCTTCAGACAGACTTTCGCTTCATCGAGAAACTTCATGCCGGCGGTCCCGGCCAGGCATTGAAGCCTTACTCCGCGGCAAGCGCCAATGGAATGACATCGATATAGGTCCGGGTGCGTCCCGCACGGCGGAACTGCACGGTACCGGTCGACGTGGCGAAGAGCGTGTGGTCCTTGCCCATCCCGACATTGGAACCCGGATGGAACCGGGTGCCGCGCTGGCGAATGATGATATTGCCGGGAATCACGTTCTCGCCGCCGAACTTCTT
>JAJEBJ010000055.1 GCA_022822575.1 Alphaproteobacteria bacterium
CCACCGGCGCCGCGGCCGGCACAGTGGCCGAGGCCAGCGTAAATGCCCTTCGAACCGTTGACACCGAAAGTGCGGGATCCAGGCCAGTTCACCTCCGGCGATTCCCATGACGTGGTGGTGAGGCGTTCCTGTGCCGTGCCCATGACAGGGTCTTCCTCGGCCGCAACGTACTTGTAGCAGACCTGGGTTCGGCCTTCGTCCTCCAGCCTGACCTGCCAGAAGAAGTTCCCGGCAAACCGAGCCACCCTGCCACCTGCCTCGACAAACCTGTCGATGGCATCGCGCATGGGACGACTCCAGTATTCATCATGTCCGACGATGACGGCGCAGCGGTGGCGGTCCAGCAGGTCCGGCGTGTCATGAATGTCATGGAGCGCCGCCACGTCCACCTCATGGCCCTCCGCCTCGAGCCAGCGCGCCATGTGGCGTTCGTAGCTTGCCCATCCGGCCGACGCGTACTTCTTGGAATAGCCGTGTGACCATGCCCACTCCATGTAGGGATAGCGCGCCACCGTCCCTTGTGGCAGCGGCGTCGCGGGAAGGGCCCGCGGCGCTCCGGGAGGCAGCCTCGCAAAGCCGCGCGACCATGGCCGCTGAAGGCTCAGATGTGTCGAGAACCGGTCGCCGGAGTCGCCGGAGATTCCCTCGTAGGCGTTCGAACCACCCCATTCGTTGTAGGCAACCCAGGTCGGTGTCGCCGCCAGCAAGAGTACCGGCGCACCCGCTCCATGACGTGGTCCCCCGACAAGGACGACATGGTCGCACGTGACCATCTCGTCGCCGCGCCACGCCGTGAGGGTGATGATGTAGCCGCCGGGCCGCCATGTGGCGGGAATGGTCATGCGCCAGGCAACCGGCCAGCCACATCCGATGGCGGAAGCGTCGTGCGGAGTCGCATGCCAGTGGCCGGCAAGATCCGGTTCGCGATGAACCGGAACGGTCTCGAGGCCGTCCCTCGCGATATCGAGATCAAAGGTGTCGGCGGTTGTCGATACATGGAGTTCGATGACTTCGCCCACGCGACAGGAAAGGCGCGACGTGTAGGCCCAGATCTGCAGGACGGACGGATCGTCACTCGCCGCGTCATACCACGTATCGACGATGTGGCGAGGCCGTCTTGTCGTGCGTGGCACCTGCATGGCCATCATGGTGCAGTGCCTGTCACCCGCTTGCAATGATCCCGGTGACGGCGATAAATCGGACGGGGCTTGGCGAGAGGCGCGCGCAATGGCTGACATCTGGACCGACGGGCTCGGACGCAACGACGCCAACCATGTGTCACTGTCTCCCGTGTCGTTCCTCAACCGGACGGCGGCGGTATGGCCGGACCGGATTGCCGTCATCCATGGCCCGCTGAAGAGGACATGGCGCGACACGGCCGGGCGCTGCCGCAGGCTTGCCTCGGCGTTGCAACGGCGCGGCGTGGCCAGGGGCGACACCGTGGCCATCATGGCGCCCAATCTGCCGGAGTTCGTCGAAGCGAGCCTTGCCGTGCCGATGACGGGCGCCGTGCTCAATTCCCTCAACATCCGCCTCGACGCTGCCGCCATCCGCTTCATCCTTGAACACGGTGAAGCGAGAGTCCTCATCACCGACAGGGCCTTGTCACCAACGGTGAGCGAGGCCCTTGCCGGACTCGGACACCGGTTGCTCGTCGTCGATATCGACGATCCGCTGGCCCAAGGCGCAGGGCAGCTTCTCGGTGAATTGACCTACGAGGAACTGCTCGCCGAAGGAGAGGAACGAGGTCAGTGGACGGGACCTGACGACGAGTGGCAGCCGATTGCCCTCAACTACACGTCAGGCACCACCGGCAACCCCAAGGGTGTGGTCTATCACCACCGTGGCGCCTATCTGAACGCTCTCGGCAACGCCATCACCTGGTCGATGCCGCACCACCCAGTCTATCTGTGGACCCTGCCGATGTTCCACTGCAACGGCTGGTGTTTCCCATGGACGGTGACCGCCATGGCGGGAACGCATGTCTGCCTGCGCTCTCTCTCCGCCGAGTCGATACTAGGCGCCATCGGCGAGCACGGTGTCACGCATCTCTGCGGAGCACCTGTCGTCATGAACATGATGCTGACCGGCTCCGAGGCCCTGTGGCAGGGCATTCGTCATCAGGTGAAGATGATGACCGCGGGCGCCGCGCCCCCGGCCGCCGTCCTCGAACGCATGGCAGCGCGCGGCATCGACATCACCCATGTCTACGGCCTGACCGAAACCTATGGACCGGCGACCGTGTGCGCGTGGCATCCCGAATGGGATGATCTGCCTGCCTCCGGGCAGGCCGACCGGAAGGCCCGCCAGGGTGTGACCTATGCCGTTCAGGAAGCGATGATGGTCGCCGAGCCGAAGACCATGGAACCCGTACCGGCGGATGGCGAGACCATGGGCGAGATCATGATGCGCGGCAACATCACCATGTCCGGCTATCTCAAGAACCCCCGGGCAAGCGCCGAATCCTTCCGCGGCGGGTGGTTCCACACCGGCGATCTGGCGGTCACCCATCCGGACGGCTATGTCGAGATCAGGGATCGCAGCAAGGACATCATCATCTCCGGAGGAGAGAACATCTCGACCATCGAGGTTGAGGGTGTCCTCTATCGCCATCCGGCCGTGGCCGAGGCGGCGGTGGTGGCGCGCCCTGATGACATGTGGGGTGAAACGCCGTGTGCCTTTGTCACGCTCAAGCCCGACCTGACGGCCACGGCGGACGACCTCATTGCCTTCTGCCGGGACAACCTGGCGCACTTCAAGTGCCCGAAGAACGTGGTGTTCGGCGAACTCCCCAAGACCTCCACCGGCAAGATACAGAAGTTTGTCCTGAGGGAACGGGCCGCGTCCCTGTGACACGCCGAAGAACCGCATGACGGCCATTGCGCTTGCCGTCATCGCCGTGGTGTTCCTGGCGGCGCTTCTCCAGGCAGCGACAGGCATGGGGTTCGGCATCATCGCCGGACCGGTCCTGCTGATCGCCATGGGCGATACGGCAGCCATCCAGGTGACCATCGTGCTTTCCACCATTCCATCGCTGATACTGGTCCGCAGATCCCTCGACGCGGTCGATGCGACCCTGCTCAAGCACCTCCTGGGCGGCGCTGCCGCCGGGCTGGTCGTGGGCACCCTCATTTTCGCCACGGCGACGGTGGCCGATCTCAAGTGGGGAGCCGCTGTGGCTGTGCTGGCCATGGCCATTCTTTCGACAGGGGTCCACGAACGCCGGGTCGTCGTCCGTCGGAACAGCATCACGGGCCGCTTGCTGACCGGTCTGACGAGCGGCGCCATGACGGCGACACTCGCCATGCCCGGTCCTCCGGTTGCCGCCTGGGCCTCGGCTGCCGGACTGAAGAAGGCGCAAACTCGCGCCACCCTGCTCATCGTCGCTCTTGTCTGCTACCCGGCGGCCCTGGCCCTGCAGGGCATTACAGAGGGCGTCCCGTACCGGGTCGTCGACGAATGCCTGTGGCTGGCAGCACCCGCTGTCGCCGGGACCTTCCTGGGTCAGGCGATCGCGGGGCGCGTGCAGGAGCGGCTCTTCCGCAGGCTCGTTACGGTGCTGCTCGTCCTCGTTGCCATCGCCCTGGTGGTCCGCTGAAAAGGCCGTGAGAGGACATTACAAATCCACCAACCGTGTCGATATCGTGCCCGGCATGAGATCGAAGTCTTGTAGACCCCGAAAGTTGGCGCACCTACAGGGATTCGAACCCTCAACTTCGTGACCCGCAGTCAGACTCCGGAACTCGGAGAAACGTTGGCGGATCCGACCGGAAGTGTGCCAGTGCACCAGGGATGCGGCAGTCAACGACACGCATGGCGGTACCATGGGGCGGGGTGCAACACCATCACTACCGACGCCAACGGGAGAGATCGAAGGATGGGGTGAGCGGTAGATCCAGTCTTGATGCGGTTGCGAGAGTGTGTATATAGATACACAACGCACAGGATCGTGGAACGCAACAGCGGTAAGCTCATCCGTATGCTCCAAAAGGACGGCTGGGTACACATTGCCACTAGAGGCAGCCACCGACAGTTCACACACCCCACGAAACCGGGACGGGTTACCGTGCCGCACCCGACGAGGGACATCCCGCGCGGAACGGTTGCATCGATCTACCGGCAGGCGGGCTGGAACACTTAGGAGGAAGAACCGATGCGCTACGTATCCTTCATCCACCGGGACGACGCCGGCTACGGCGTCAGCTTTCCTGACTTCCCGGGCTGCGTGTCCGCAGGCGACTCGGTCGACGATGCCGTCCACCGTGGCTGCGAAGCCCTCGCATTTCACGTCGAGGGTCTACGCGACGACGGCGAGTGTATTCCGCCTCCCCGCTCGATTGATGCCATCAAGGCCGATCCGGAACTTGCCGATTGGCGCGAGGGGGCCGACCTGGTGCTGATTCCGCTCCTCCTGGACCGCGGTTCATCGCGGCGGGTCAACATCTCCCTCGACCGCGGCCTGCTCGAAGCCATCGACGACGAAGCCAGGCAGCGCCACATGACCCGTTCGGCCTTTCTGGCAACCGCAGCCCGGCGCGAGATCGAGGGTACGTGACCGACGCATTTGCTGAACGTCCTGGTGACGCGTACCAGACAAGACGGCAACAGAGAGGAAGTCCGGAATGAGCGCTGGGACCGGGAGCGATGCCAAATCGTTGTGAATTTCTATAAAAATATGGCGCACCCCGGAGGACTCGAACCCCCAACCTCCTGATCCGTAGTCAGGTGCTCTATCCAGTTGAGCTAGGGGTGCGCTGGTTGACGTATCTAGGTAGCCGACGACATCGCCAGGCGCAAGTCCCCTGGAGAAAGACGGTGCTGAGGGTCCGGTGGATCGCGAGGTCACGCGGAAAGATGGCGGCCCATCTTCATGAACTTGTCGCGGCGCCCGGCAACGAGGGCATCGCCGTCGAGAGGATCGAGTTCCTCCAGCGCTTCGGAAATGACCTCGGCGGTCGTGCGTATGGCGGCGTCGGGGTCGCGGTGGGCGCCTCCCAGCGGTTCCTTCACCACACGGTCGATGATCTTCAGTCCTTC
>JAJEBJ010000495.1 GCA_022822575.1 Alphaproteobacteria bacterium
GACATCGAGGCCGTGATTGTTTTCCGCGTTCGCCATGGCCGACAGCAGAACCTTGCGTACATCGCCGGCGATACGGCGGCGGGAATACAGCAGTTCGTTGAGCGCCCTATCAAGGGACTTCCCCCTGATCGGAGCCACCACCTCGTTGAGCTTGCGCGGGCTGACCCTCAGGGAACGGGCGCGGGCGTGCACCCGGTCGTCCCCCGTATCAAACAGTGAGTGCCGTCTTGCCATGGCGTCAGCCTCTCCGCGCCTTCTTGTCGGCGGCATGTCCGTAGTAGGTCCTGGTCGGCGAAAACTCGCCGAACTTGTGGCCCACCATGTTTTCCGTCACCAGCACCGGAATGTGCCGGCGGCCGTTGTAGACGCCGAACGTGAGGCCGACGAACTGCGGCACGATGGTCGAACGCCGGGACCAGGTCCTGATGACTTCCTTGCGCCCGGACTCCCGCACAGCCTCAGCCTTCTTGAGCAGATAGCCATCCACGAATGGTCCTTTCCAGACAGATCGGGTCACGTCGGATCTCCTAGCGTTTTCTGCGGTGGCGACGGGCGATGATCAGCTTGTCGCTGGCCTTTTTCGAGCGCGTGCGTGCACCCTTGGTCGGCTTGCCCCACGGAGTCACGGGATGACGGCCGCCACTGGTGCGCCCCTCACCGCCGCCATGGGGATGGTCTACCGGGTTCATCACGACACCGCGCACCGAGGGTCTCTTGCCAAGCCAACGTGATCGTCCGGCCTTGCCGAGCTTGCGGTTCTGGTGTTCGGGATTGGAGACCGCACCGATGGTGGCCATACACTCCCCGCGCACCACGCGCATCTCGCCGGACTTGAGACGGAGCTGGGCGTATCCCTGGTCCTTGCCGATGAGCTGGGCATAGGCGCCCGCCGAACGGGCGATCCTGCCACCGGCTCCGGCCTTGAGCTCGATGTTGTGCACCACGGTACCCACCGGAATGTTCTGCAGTGGCATCGCGTTGCCGGGCTGGATGTCGACCCGCGAACCCGACATCACGCGGTCGCCGACGCCGAGACGCTGGGGAGCGAGAATGTAGGACTGTTCGCCGTCCTCATAGCGCACGAGGGCGATGTGGGCGGAACGGTTGGGATCGTACTCCAGGCGCTCGACCGTCGCCGGGACATCGAACCGCGCACGACGGAAGTCGACCTTGCGGTACCGGCGCTTGTGCCCGCCACCACGCCGGCGGGTCATGATGCGGCCGTGGACGTTGCGTCCGCCCTTCCTGTTGAGTCCCTCGGTCAACTCCTTGACCGGCGCGCCCTTGTGAAGATGGCGGCGATCGACCTGGACGAGGCCGCGTCTGCCCGGTGTCACAGGATTCTGGGGTCTGAGTGCCATGGTCAAAGTGTCCCGGTCACGTCAATCCGTTCGCCCTCGGCCAGCGTCACGACCGCCTTCTTGACGGCATTGCGACGGCCCAGGCGGCCACGGAATCTCTTGACCTTGCCCGTCTGGTTCATGGTGTTCACCGCCTTGACCGTAACACCGAAGATGGTCTCGACGGCCTGGCGGATCTCTTTCTTGGTCGCCCTGCGGTCCACCTGGAAGGTGACCTGATTCCATTCGGCGCCCCGCATCGACTTTTCCGTGATGACCGGCCGATGAATGATGTCGTAGCACTTCTCTGGCGTCATTGGAGCCGTTCCTTCAGCGCCGCCACGGCATCGGTGGTCAGAACCAGCGTGTCGTGACGCAGGATGTCATGGACGTTGATGCCGCGTGAAGGCAGCACGTCGATCCCGGGAATGTTCGAGGCGGCACGCCGGAACCCGGCGTCAACATCACTGCCATCGACGACGAGCGCATTGCTGATACCCATCTCCTGCAGTCGGGACCTGAGGTGGCCGGTCTTCGCCTCGCTGAGCCGGGTGCTGTCCACCACGACCAGCTTGCCCTCTCCGGCCTTGAGGGAGAGCGCCGTCTTCAGACCCAGGGCACGGACACGCCGGGGCAGCGCGTGGGCATGACTGCGGGGACGAGGGCCATGGGCCACGGCGCCACCGCGAAAGATGTTCGTCTTGCGACTGCCATGGCGGGCGGTGCCGCCGCCCTTCTGGCGCCGGAACTTCGCCGTGGTCCCGGTCACCTCACCGGTCGTCCTGGTCATGTGGGTTCCCTGACGCCGCCTGGCCAATTGCCAGCGCACCACGCGAGCAAGAATGTCCGGCCTGACGGGAAGGCTGAACACTTCTTCGGGCAACTCGACATCGCCCTTTGCGCTGCCGTCAAAGGAAAGCAGGTCGATCTTCATGACGTCTCGTCCGGGTGATCGTCATCGCTGACAAAGGCACCGGGAAAGGGAACGTCGTCTCCAGGCGGAGCCTTCACCGCATCGCGGATCAATACCCAGCCCGAGGGCGCACCCGGTACCGCGCCCTTCACCATGATGAGACCCTTGCCGGCGTCAGTCGAGACGACCTCGAGATTCTGCACCGTAACCTTCACGTCTCCCATGTGCCCGGCCATCTTCTTGCCCTTCCACACGCGGCCAGGGTCCTGGCTGTTGCCCGTGGAACCATGAGCGCGATGGGAGACCGACACACCATGGGTGGCGCGCATGCCGCCAAAGTTGTGACGCTTCATGGCGCCGGCAAAACCGCGGCCACGGCTCACGCCCGTGACGTCGACCTTCTGGCCGGGCACGAAGTGATCGACCGAGAGAGTTGCTCCCACCGGCAACATGGCCTCATCGCTGACGCGGAACTCGACGAGCTTGCGCAGCGGCTCGGTGCCGGCCGCGGCGAAGTGTCCCCGACGGGGCCGGTTGAGATGCCGGGCCTTCGCCTCTTCCGTGCCGATCTGCAGGGCCGTGTACCCGTCGCGCTCAACGGATCGCCTGGCAACGACGCGGTTCGCCCCTACCTCGAGCACGGTGACCGGGACATGCCCGCCGTCCCCGGTGAATATCCTGCTCATTCCGAGCTTTCTGGCGATCATGCCGCAACGCATGGCCTTCACCTCACAGCTTGATCTCGACATCGACGCCGGCCGCGAGGTCGAGCTTCATGAGCGCATCGACGGTCTGGGGGGTCGGTTCAACGATGTCGATAAGACGTTTGTGGGTGCGAATCTCGAACTGCTCGCGCGACTCCTTGTCGATATGGGGACCTCTCAGGACCGTGAACTTCTCGATCCGTGTCGGCAGTGGGATGGGACCCTTGACCCTGGCGCCGGTGCGCCGCGCTGTGGAGACGATCTCGCTGGTCGACTGGTCGAGCAGGCGATGATCGAAGGCCCTGAGCCTGATCCTGATATTCTGTCCGGCCATGGCCTTCGTCCCCTCGCCTGTTTTCTAGTCGACGATTTCGGCGACGACGCCGGCGCCGACGGTGCGGCCACCCTCGCGGATGGCAAAGCGCAGGCCTTCGTCCATGGCAATCGGCGAAATCAGTTCCACGTCCATCGTCACGTTGTCCCCGGGCAT
>JAJEBJ010000083.1 GCA_022822575.1 Alphaproteobacteria bacterium
AAGAAGGTCTGAGCGACCGGTCCGGGATCGGCGAGCCCTGTGGTCTCCACCAACACATAGTCGAACTTGTCGCGGCGCTTCATGAGGTTGCCGAGGACGCGAATCAGGTCGCCGCGCACCGTGCAGCAGATGCAGCCATTCGACATCTCGAAGATTTCCTCGTCAGCGTCGATGACGAGCGCCTGATCGATACCGACCTCTCCGTACTCGTTCTCGATCACGGCGATGCGCTTGCCGTGCTCCTCACTCAAGATCCGGTTGAGCAGGGTCGTCTTGCCAGAGCCAAGGAAGCCGGTGAGGATCGTAACGGGTACCTTTTGATGCATATTCATCTAGTTCTCCTGTAGTAGTGGTGCGAGGACAGCAATCCGGACGTCAAATCCCAACTCTGTGCAGACCTGGATAGGTCTTGGGTTCAGCGCTTCGCGCAGTGTTTCCTTGCTACGCCGAACCCGTTCAAGGTCCGGGCGGCACGGTCCTATGTCGATCAACATGCTCTCTCTTCTCTTTGCGAGACGGCGGGACCGAAAATGGGGCCGGTAGGCATCGCCGCCGTCATTTCGGCGCTCATCAACACACGCGCTGCATCTGACCAAACCACAGTGGGCGCGGCCAAGGCGCTCCACGCGACGGCCCGGCTGAATGGAAGCATGTCCTTGGCTGGATACATCAGCGCCCCACCTCGAATGGTGGCACCCGTCCCAGTACGCTTGCGCGGAAGGACTTCGGACGTCGCTCCCGCGGCATGAACCCGTCCTCGGTGCCGATGTAGAGCGAGACACACTCAACGATGTCTCGTGCGCTCTCGCCCGGGTGCTGATCTCCGAAGAGGTAAGTCCAAGCCCCGGGCGACGAGAGCGCGATTCCGCAGGGGTGCCGACACATGCTCAGGCACGCTGCAGGCCTGACTTCCACATGTGACCCACACGGGCTTTCCCGGAGCGTCGCGCGCAGTTCCTCATGGAGCCGAAATCCAGCCCGACTCTCTCGTGGCTCGCGCGGGGAACCCGGCGGCCGACAGGAAGTGCACACGTGGAGTGTGCATGACCGACGGGCGTTGCTGTGAGCCGCGCGCATGTTCGGCGACTGCGTCGGTCGTGAGGCGTGGAAGTTCGGCGCATCGCCATAGACAGCCTTGGGGTCGAAGGACTTCTGCGACTCCGTGAACACGAGCCGGGTCGGTCCACCAGAATGGCCGCCAGGCTCAACAGATCGATAGAAGCAGGAACGGTATCCGACGTGACAACTGGCGCCCGAACCAGCAATCCGGACGCGCAGCCAGACGGCATCCTGGTCGTCGTCAATGCGCATCTCGACAACCTCCTGGACGAGACCGCTGGTCTCACCCTTGCGCCAGAGGCACTGGCGGCTTCGGCTCCAGTAGTGCGCCTCGCCGGTCGCCACCGTCTCTTGTAGGGCCTCGCCATTCAAATGGCCCAGCATGAGGACCTCGCCCGAGTTCACGTCGGTCGTGATGCACGGGATGAGTCCGTCAGCATCGAACTTGGGTGCCAGGGCGAGACCCTCTTCGACCTGCTCGACCGTCGTACGGGAGGCGAAGGGGATGGCGGCGGCCGAAGCAGGCTTGTCAGACGTCATTGGAATTGCCCCCCGGGGCTTTCAAACACTGCGAGAAACTCCTGGTGGGTCGTTGGGTCGTCTCGAAAGGAGCCGAGCATGCGTCTGGTCACCATGCTGACTCTCGGCTTGCGGATACCGTGCGCGGTCATGTCGAATTCTCTCCTGTGGCCACGCCCGGCTTGCAGGAGGCCTTGGCATTTGTCATCTCTGTATGCAATGTTATAACATTGCGTTTACATCAAGTGCAATAGAGACCAAGGCTATGGCGTTCCTGTCGGTCCAGCCCCGACCCTGCACCGATCCCAACTGCCGCGGGCAGCATGCGCCGGCAGAGCGGGTTGCGCTCGCAATGTCTCTCTGCGGCGCGCGCGGGGTGCAGCTGACGACGCTCAGGCGGCAGATTCTGGAGTTGCTCTGGGAGAGTGGTCAACCGACGGGTGCCTACGAGCTGATCGAGGTGCTGAAACTCAGGAATTCCCGCCCGGTCGGGCCGCCCACCGTCTATCGGGCACTTGAGTTCCTGATGTCCCAGGGGTTCGTCTCGAAGATCGAAAGCCACAACGCGTACGTCCCCTGCGCGCATCCGGAGCGCCGCCAGGATTGTCTGTTCTTCATCTGTGGTGACTGCGGAGCGTCGGTCGAACTTGCGGACCCGCGGATCGAGCAACTGCTCGCCAAGATGGCCGCCGACCTTGGGTACCGCGTGACACGACGCGTGGTCGAGGTGGAGGGCACCTGCGCGAGTTGCGCCGCGGCCAGCGCGGCCTGAACAGGAAAGAGGCGCGCCCATGGAAAGCTGGAATCTCGATGGATCGTCGCAGCGTCTGCCGGTTTCGGTGCTGACCGGTTTCCTTGGCAGCGGCAAGACAACAGTGCTCAACCATCTGGTCCAGCAACCCGCACTGAACCGGACACTCGTGCTCATCAACGAGTTCGGCGAGATCGGCCTCGACCACGACCTCGTGACGCACAGCAAGGATGACGTCGTCGTCGAGATGTCGAGCGGCTGCCTCTGCTGCACCATCCGGGGCGACCTTGCCAAGACCTTGCGCGAGGCCCCCGGGCGCTTTGCACGCTGCGGCGAGCCATGGTTCGATCGGGTGGTTATCGAGACCACCGGGCTCGCGGATCCGGCCCCCATCCTTCATACATTGATGACCGAACCGGCCGTCGCGCGGCGTTATCGCCTGGACGGGGTCATCTCCACGGCCGATGCAGTCAATGGCGACGACACGCTTGATCGCCAGATCGAGCCGGTCAAGCAGGCGGCAATGGCTGATCGCCTGCTGATCACAAAGGCCGATCTCGTCGAACTCGATGCCCTGTGCAGATTGCAGGACCGTCTGCGGGACCTGAATCCTGCCGCCCCGCAGATCATCGCAGAGAACGGTGCTGTCGATCCGGCATTGCTGTTCGATGCCGGCCTTTACGACCCGAAGACCAAGAGCCTCGATGTGCAGAACTGGCTCAAGGCGGAAGCCTATTCCGAACCGCACGATCATGAACACGGAACGACTGGTCACGGCCACACGCACGAACACAATGACGTCAATCGCCATGACGCTCACATCAAGGCGGTCTGCCTCACGATCGATGAGCCGATCCACGGCCGTGCGCTCGAGCTCTGGCTCGAAGCACTGCTCCTGCTACGCGGCGCGGACTTTCTGCGCATCAAGGGAATCATCAATGTGATCGGTCTCGATGGACCGGTCGTCATTCACGGCGTCCAGCACGTCTTGCACCCGGCAGTCATGCTCAAGGAATGGCCGAGCGAAGACCGTCGCTCCCGGATCGTTTTCATCACCCGTGACATCAACGAGTCGCTCCTGCGCGACACGCTGAGGAAGTTCAACGCCGCCGAGGTTCAGCCGCCGAGTCTCCTTCCGATTGACACCGGTGACAGCGACGTCGCCATGTTTGAGGTGCGGTCATGACGTTGCGCCTCGTCAACACACTCGCCCGGACGAAAGAGCCATTCTCTCCGGCGAGCCCTGATCACGTCTCGATGTATGTCTGCGGGCCAACCGTCTACAACTTCGCCC
>JAJEBJ010000114.1 GCA_022822575.1 Alphaproteobacteria bacterium
GTTCTTTGCCGGCTTCGAACTGGGGTTTGATGAGGGCGATGAGGTGGGCGGCGGGAGCCGCCAGCAGCAGGGCCGGCGGCAGTGCGGTCATCAGCGATATGAAGGAGAGATCGGCGACGACGATGTCCGGAGGCTCGGGAACGAGGGTTGCATCGAGATGACGGGCGTTGACGCCCTCCAGAACGGTGACACGGGGAGACTGGCGAAGGCGCCAGGCAAGCTGTCCTTTGCCGACGTCGACGGCCCATATGTGCGCGGCGTCGCGAGCGAGAAGAACATCCACGAACCCGCCGGTGGAGGCTCCAAGATCGAGGGCCTGGGCATCGCGGACATCGATGGCGAAGTGATCGAGGGCATGCTCGAGCTTGAGGCCTCCCCGCGACACCCAGGGATGGTCCGGCCTGCGGACCTCGATGACGCTGTCGACAGCCACCAGGTCGCCGGGCTTGTCGATCCGTCTCGAGCCGCTGAAGACGGCGCCCGCCATGACCAGCGACTGCGCCCGTGTCCGGCTCGGCGCCAGCTGCCTGTGGACCAGAAGCTGATCGACACGCTGGCGACCGGGTCGTGCCACGTTTACGGAATTCAGACCTGTCGATGGACGGCAAACCGCGCCATGTCGCGCAGGCCGTCGGCTGCCTCCCCGAAGGTCTCGAGGGCATCGATCGCCCGTTCGGAAAGTTCGACCGCCTTGCGGCGTGCCGCTTCCAACCCCAGAGCCTCGACCAGGGTCGCCTTGCCGGCGTCCGCATCCTTGCCGGTTGCCTTGCCCAGGGCCTCCTCGTCGCCTTCAACGTCGAGGATGTCGTCGGTGATCTGGAAGGCCGTTCCGAGATCCCTGCCAAAGGCGATCATCGCGGCTTCATCGGCCCTGGCGAGGATGGCGCCGGCACGGGCGCTGAACACGAAGAGCCCGCCGGTCTTGAGAGCCTGCAGACGCCTGATGCCGGGAGCATCGAGGGTGATGTGCTCCGCCGCCAGGTCGATCGCCTGGCCGGCTATCATGCCGATGCAGCCGGAGGCATGGGCAAGGGCACGAACGAGGCCGATGCGCACCTCCGCATCCTCGTGCGTCGCCGGATCCGCCAGGACCTCGAAGGCCAGGGACTGCAATCCGTCACCGGCGAGGATCGCCGTCGCCTCGTCGAAGGCCCGGTGACAGGTCGGCCGGCCGCGTCGCAAGTCGTCGTTGTCGAGTGCGGGCAGATCGTCGTGAATCAGTGAATAGCAGTGGATGAATTCGACGGCGGCCGCCGTCCTCAGGGCGCGGATTCCGGTGATCCCGAACACTGCGGCAGAGAGTGTCGCAAGCACCGGACGCAGGCGCTTGCCACCGTTGAAGACGGCATACCTCATGGCCTCGTGAAACCTGCCTTCAGGTCCGGATGCCTGAGGCAGAAGTTCCTCGAGTGTCCGGTCGACGCTCCGGGCGCCCCTTTCCAGTATGTCCGGCAGACTGGTCACGGCCTCACTCCTCTCCGGCGGGCTCCGGTTCGGCTTCGAGGCTGCCGTCGGCTCCAAGTCGGATCTTCTCGACCTTTTCGCGGGCTTCCCTGAGCCTTGCTTCACAATGCCGCCGCAGGAGGGCGCCCCGCTCGTAGTCGCTGATCGCCTCGTCGAGTTTTGCCTCGCCCTTCTCGAGACGCTCGACAATGGTCTCGAGTTCCGCCATGGCGGTCTCGAAACTCATCGAGGCAATGTCGTCTTCCGCATCCACGCCTGTCATTCCCCCGCCTCCATGAGTGTCTCGACGTGCCGGGCGGCGCTCGCCGCCAGCGCATCAAGGTCATACCCGCCTTCCAGTACCGACACAACACGCCCTCCCGCGTGAAGACGGGCGACATCAAGCAGACGTTCCGTCACCCAGGCGAAGTCCTCTTCCACCAGATTGATGCTGGCCAGCGGATCACGCTCGTGGGCATCGAAGCCTGCGGACATGAACACCATCTCGGGACGGAACGCGTCGAGAGCCGGCACGACGCGATCATCGATGGCAGCACGGAATTGATCGCTCCCCGATCCGGGACGAAGCGGGGCGTTCACGATGTTCTTCCAGCGTCCGGTCTCCTGTTCGCTGCCGGTTCCAGGGTAGTGGGGATACTGGTGGGTCGAGGCGTAGAACATTCCCTCCTCGTCCCAGAACATCGCCTGCGTGCCGTTGCCGTGATGGACGTCGAAGTCAACGACCGCGACCCTGTGGAGGCCGTGAGCGTCTCGGGCATGGGCGGCGCCGACGGCGACGGAATTGAAGAGGCAGAAACCCATGGCACGGGTCTGCTCCGCGTGATGGCCCGGCGGACGAACGGCACAGAAGGCGTTGCACACCTCTCCGGCCACCACCGCATCCACCGCCTCGACGAGGGCGCCGGCGGCGACGAGGGCCGCCTCCCCTGAACCGCTCGAGACCACCGTGTCAGGATCGAGGTGGCCATGACCGGCTGAAGGAATGGCGCCCAGCACCGCCTCGACCCATGGTGCCGGATGCATGAGGGCAATGTGACCGGGCGTCGCCGGTTGCGGAACGACGCGCTCGAGGGCCGCGAACCTTCCGTCGTCAAGGGCCTCGAGGACAGACTGCAGGCGCGACGCCCGCTCGGGGTGATGAGGACCGGTGTCGTGGGCAAGGCACGCTTCGTGCGTGTAGAAACGTGTCGTCATCAAGGTGCCGCCCGACTGCGATCCACACTGCCAGCCTACATCACGCCCGCCGAAACATGAAGGCGGGCGACCCGACGCGCGATTGGACTGATCGCCTGCACGGGATAACATGAGCACCCTCATCCCTGCCCGGGACGTGACAGCAGGGAAGGGTTCGCGGCATGCTTTCATATCTGCGCCGGCTTGAGGCGGAACCCATCCATATCATCCGCGTCAACGACCGCATGGCGCTGAAGGAGGGCGAGACCGTCTCCATGCGCCGCATGAGATTCCGCGCCCTGGGCTGCTGGCCTCTCACCGGCGCCATCGAATTGGCGGCCGACAGCGTTCCGGCGGTCATTGACGAAATGCGGGCGCTGAAGACCTCCGAGAGAATCGGACGGCTGATCGATCGCGACCAGTCGAGTTCGATGGAAAGAAGAAAGCGAGAGGACTGTTCCTAGATGAACGACACCGTCGATCTCCTGCGCATCATGACATGCGGCAGTGTCGATGACGGCAAGTCGACACTCATCGAATGCCTGCTCCACGACACCGCACTCATCGTCGAGGACGAACTCGCCGACATCGAGGCGGCAAGCCGCATCTGGGGAACCCGTGGCGACGGGATCGACCTGCCGCTCCTCGCCAACAGTCTCGGGACCGGGCACGAACAGGGCATCACCATCGATGTCGCCTATCGCTGCTTCCAGTCATCCCGGCGCCGCTTCATCGTCGCGGACACCCCGGGTCACGTTCGGTACACCAGCAACATGGCGGCCGTCGCCTCGACCGCGGACCTCGCCCTCATTCTTGTCGACGCGAGGAAGGGCAGCCTCACCCAGTCATGCCGCCATGCCGCCATCGCCAGCCTGCTCGGCATTCCCCACGTCCTCCTGGTGGTCAACAAGATGGAGCTCGTCAATTGGGACGAAGGAGTGTTCAAAGGAATCGAGGAGGCCTTCCGCCACCATGCCGCGCGGCTCGGATTTGCAGTCGTGGATGCCGTGCCGGTCTCGGCCATCACCAGCGCCAATGTGCTCGAAAGGTCGGGCGACATGCCCTGGTATCGCGGCCGGACGCTGCTGGAAACCCTGGAATCGGCGAACGCCGGCAGGAATGCGGCGACCGGGCCCTTCCGCATGCCGGTCCAGAAAGTCGACTTCCGGGGCTACAGCGGTCTCATTGTCTCGGGAACGGTGACGCCGGGAATGGAAGTGGTGGCGGCGCCATCCCTCAAGTCGTCGACCGTTTCGCGCATCATCACCTCCGACGGCGATCTCGAGGCGGCCGGCGCCGGCGAATCGGTCACCCTGGAACTTGCCGACATCATCGACATCGCCAGGGGACAGGTCCTTGCCGCAGCGGACCGGCCGCCGCAGACAACCGATCAGTTCGCTGCCCATGTCATCTGGATGGACGAGGACGACCTGCTGCCGGAACGGCTCTACCTCATGAAGTCGGGCACCCGGACGACGACCGCGAGAATCACCGACCTGCGCCACCGCCTCCATGTCGACACTCTCGAACACGTGGCGGCGAGGACGCTCTCTCTCAACGACATCGGCTACTGCAACCTGGCCCTGGACCAGACGATTGCCTGCGACCCCTATGGCGAGGTGCGCGGCACGGGGAGTTTCATCCTCATCGACCGGTTCACCAACCGTACCGTGGCCGCCGGCATGATCGATTTCGGCCTGCGGCGGGCCACGAACCTGGAGCGCCAGGCCATCGATCTCAGCAAGGACCGGCGCGCCGCCCAGAAACACCAGAAACCCTGCATCCTGTGGTTCACCGGCCTCTCCAGTTCCGGCAAGTCGACCACCGCCAATCACGTCGAACGCCGGCTCGCCGCCATGGGGCGTCACAGCTACCTGCTCGACGGAGACAACGTCCGATTCGGGCTGAACCGGGACCTCGGGTTCACCGATGCCGACCGGGTGGAGAATATTCGCCGCATTGCCGAGGTCGCCAGGCTCTTTGTCGATGCCGGACTCATCGTCCTCGTCTCCTTCATCTCGCCCTTCAGGGCCGAAAGGCAGATGGCGCGCGAACTCGTCGATGAAGGAGAGTTCGTCGAGGTGTTCGTCGACACGCCACTCGAGGTGTGCGAGGCGCGCGATCCCAAGGGCCTCTACCGCAAGGCCCGCGCCGGCAATCTCAATAACTTCACCGGCATCGGATCCGCCTACGAGGCTCCCGAAGACCCCGAGATCGTGCTGAAGGCGGCGGAACACCAGCCAGAGGAACTCGCCGGAATGGTGATGTCCTGGCTCGTCGAACACGGGCACCTCGATGAGTCCGGCGGGACGAAGAGATGACCTGGCCGCCGGCCGCACATATCGATCCCGACACGCTCGTCTACGCCGTGGGCGATGTTCACGGACGCTCGGACCTTCTTCTTCGCCTTCACCGGATGATCCTCGAGGACGCCGCGACGAGGACACAGCGGCAGCGTTGCATCGTCTACCTCGGCGACTACGTGGACCGCGGTCCCGACTCGGCCGGGGTGATCGACTTCCTCGCCCGGACAGCCGGAGACGATGACGGCTTCGAACGGGTCTTCCTCATGGGCAACCACGACGCCTGCGCGATCGACTTCATGGAAGGCAGGGACGACGGCCTGTGGTGGATCCACCGTCTGGGCGGCGCCCAGACCCTGCTCTCCTACGACGTGGCGCCCGGGACGGGCACGGGGCGCCAGCTGCGCCAGGCCATGCCGGAACACCACCGCGCCTTCCTTCATGCGCTGAAACTCCACCATGTCATTGACGGCATCCTCTTCGTGCATGCAGGCATCCGTCCCGGCGTCGCGCTGGACGATCAGGATACCGAGGACCTCCTGTGGATCCGCGAGGAGTTTCTCGAGTCGCCAGAGGACCACGGGTGGCTCGTCGTGCATGGCCACACCATCTCGTGGGAAGGGCCCGACATCCGGGCCAACAGGATCGGCATCGATACAGGGGCCGTCATCACCGACGTGCTGACAGCCCTGGTCCTTGCCCGCGGCGAAGCGGGATTCCTCCAA
>JAJEBJ010000038.1 GCA_022822575.1 Alphaproteobacteria bacterium
GCAAAACGCGTTTGACCTCGCGGAAGGTCCCGGTCCTGTCGGCCACGAACTGCAGGGCGAAAGCGGAGAATACGATGTCCTTGCTCGCCGAGCCGATTGGCTCCAGATCGCCCATGTCGTGTTGCACGAAGTCAATCTTGACGCCGTGCCGGTCCGCCAGCGTCCGGGCGAAACGGAGTTGCTCGACCGAGATATCGAGCGCGGTTGGTCTGGCCCCGCGCAGGGCAAACGCGATTGAGCACTGGGCGCCACCGCATCCGATCTCCAGAACGTCCCGTCCCTCAAGATCGCCCAGCAGGTTGAGTTCGGCCTCGTTGGGGCTGCTCGGGCCGTAGTGGATGTCGGTTGGGATGCGGGTACTCGCCTGGTAAGCCTCGGAATAGCCTTCCCACCATTCCTTGATGTCGTCAGCCATGTCATTCGCCCGCGACGGTGGCAGCCGGCACATCACGCAATGGCGTGGCGCCCTGCTTCGACCTGAGACGCCCTTGCATCGCTTCAGGCTCTCGTGCCGCAGCCGGCGCCGTGTCAGGTGGAGGCGATTGGACGGGGCGAAGGTTGTTGGAGTGCATGTTCACGACTCATTGCCCTTGTGACGGATCCATGTCGGCGATTCAGGCGACGGTCCGGTCAGTCAGGCACACCAGACGCCCTCCCGCACAAGTTCGTCCGCTGCCATCGAGATGGACTTGCGAAGGACACGCTCGACGAAATCGATCTCAGTGTCGCCCAGAACCAGGGGAGGGGAAAGCACGCTCAGGTGACCCAGGGGCCGGACGATCAGACCCTCGCGCCGCGCGTGAGTTGCGATCCGCTCCCCAATCCGTGCTTCGGGCGGCAGGAGAGCCTTGCTCTCCCGGTCGGCCACGCACTCGATTGCATGCATGAAGCCCATGCCGCGAACCTCTCCGACCAGAGGCAAGTCGCTCAACCGGGACAGGGCCTCGCGAAAGCGCGAACCGAACGTGCGCACGTGGCCCGGCAGGTCCTCGTGTTCCATGATGGCGATGTTCGCCAGGGCCGCCGCGCAGCAGATCGGGTGCTCGGAGTAGGTGAAGCCGTGTGTGAACAGCGCGCCCTCCTCCATCGGGGTGCGGATGGTCTCGAAGATCCTGTCCGACACGATCGTCGCGCCAAGCGGTTGGTAACCCGACGTGAGTCCCTTGGCGCATGTCACGATGTCCGGGGACATTTCAAAGATCGCGTCGGAGGCAAAATACTCGCCTAGTCTGCCGAAGCCCGTCACCACCTCATCAGCGATCACGAGAATGTCGTTGTCGTGACAGAGCTTCGAGATTCGCCTGAGATAGTCATGCGGCGGCACGATGACGCCGGCCATCCCCATGATCGGTTCGGCGAAGAAGCAGGCGATGTTCTCGGCGCCGACACGCTCGATCACGTCCCGGCACTCGGCGAGCAGAAGATCGCAGAACTCCTCCTCGGACGTGTCGTCAGGCCGGCGGTAGACGTAGGGAGCGGAAAGGACGTTCACGCCGACGTCCGGCGAATCAAAGCCGATCTTGTTGGCCGCCATGCCCGAAAGCGCCGCGCTGACCGACGTGCTGCCGTGATAGGCCTCGGATCGGCACAGGACCTGTTTCTTTCGATCCTGGCCAAGGTGGTTGAAGTAGTGCTGGACAATCCTCAGCGCGGAATCGTTGGCCGTCGAGCCACCGCCGGAATAGACGACGCGGTTGAGGTCGCCCGGGGCGAGATCGGCAAGCTTCGCGCTCAGCCTTGCGGCCGGCGGGTTGGTCGTGTTGCGAAACGGGCAGGCGAACGGGAGTTGGCGGGCCTGCTCCAGGATCGCCTGCGCGATCTCTTCGCGACCGTAGCCGACATTGACGCACCAAACGCCTCCCATTCCGTCCAGGAGGCGATTGCCTTCGGCGTCCGTCACGTAGGCGCCCTCGGCATGCACCAGGATCTCTGACCGGCCGGAGCCAAGCACCGCCAGGTCGGCCCAACCGCGCAAGGAATGCCGTTGATCCTGCATTTCCAGTTCAACGGAATTGATGGGTGCGTTAAGCATCGCAGCAGCCCCTGTCTTGTCGACCCCCGACAAGGCACGGGGTCAACCTGAGCGGCTCGTGACCGATGTCGGCATGGACGGCGCGAGACTAGCAGGTGCCGGAATGCGCACCATGCGAATATCTCTCATGGATCATGAATCCCCTGTCTCACGTCCGCTTGCGGCCTTCACAAGGTCCAAGCGCTTTGGGATGATGGAACACCGGAGAGCAATGAGGGCGAGCAGCGATGATGCCACCCCTTAAGGGACTGAAGGTCTTCGAGGCCGCGGCGCGCTTCGAGAGCTTCTCCCGGGCTGCCGAGGAACTCAACGTCACCCAGTCGGCGGTGAGCCACCAGGTCCGCAACCTCGAGGCCTTCCTGGAGATTGAACTGTTCGAGCGCATCAACGGCGCCTTGAAGCTGACCGACGCCGGCTTGTCCTTGTTCAAGGAGCTGAATGTTGCATTCCGGCACATCGATCAGGGCATCGCCAATCTGAAAGCCAGCCAGGAGGGACGTCTGATTGGCGTGTCTCTCAATCCCCACTTTGCTCTCCGCTGGCTGACGCCGCGGCTGGGGGCCTTTTGGAAGCTCCGCCCGGGTTTCGAACTGCGCTTCGTTCACGACTACGACCCGGCGGATTTCTCGGATCCCGAGATTCACCTGTCAGTCGAGTGGCGGCATGCTACGGACCGCGACCCGAACGCCAGCCTGCTCATTGCAGGTGAACTGACGCCCGCCTGCAGCCCGTCGATCCTGGAAGGCGCAAATGCCGTCAGGACCCCCCGGGATCTTGAGAAACACTCCCTGTTGCACGGCAGGGGCCAGAGGGCCTGGCGCGAATGGCTGGATCTTGCCGGGGTGCCGGACCTCCGCCCCACCTACAACGAGATTTACGAAGACACCAACGTTCGCCTGCAGGCCGCGATGGAGGGCGAGGGCGTGATGCTGGCGTTTCCCGCTCTGGTTGCCGACGAGATTGCCGCAGGCAGGCTGGTGTGCCCGCTGGACATCAGATTGACGACATTCTCCTACTACGTGGTCACGCCCCGCTCGCGTATCGAGAACAGGAACGTGCGGTACTTTCGACAATGGCTCCTGTCGCAAAGCAGTCCTCCG
>JAJEBJ010000067.1 GCA_022822575.1 Alphaproteobacteria bacterium
ATGACACCTTCGACAACCTCGCTGCGGGCGCCGATGAAACAGTCGTCCTCGATGATCACGGGCGCTGCCTGCAGGGGCTCGAGCACGCCACCAAGACCTGCGCCCCCGGAGATGTGACAGTTGCGGCCCACCTGGGCGCAACTCCCCACGGTGGCCCAGGTGTCCACCATCGTCCCCTCGCCGACCCAGGCGCCGATGTTGACGAAACTCGGCATCAGCACCACGCCGGGAGCGACATAGGCGCCGTGACGGACGATGGCGTGGGGCACCGCGCGAAATCCGGCCGCCGCGAACCGGGCATCGTCCCACCCCTCGAACTTGTTCTCCACCTTGTCGTACCAGTGGGCATCAGCACCCGGGGCGCCCGGAATGGTCCGGGTCTCCGTCAGCCTCAAGGAGAGCAGAACCGCCTTCTTCAGCCATTCGTTGATGATCCAGCCGTCAGCGCCCGGCTCGGCAATCCGGCATTCACCCGAATCCAGCAATTCCACGGCCTGGAGAACGGCATCCCGGACCGGGCCTGAGGTGGCGGTGTTGATCGTGGTCCTGGCCTCCCAGGCCTCGTCGATCGTGGTCTGAAGATCTTGCGTCATCGGGGGTTGCCTTCCCGTCTGGTGGAGACCGAAGCGCCGCCGGACCGGATGAGTGCGGCAAGCCAGCCGGTGAGATCCGGCGTGTGATGGTCGATGTGATCGCCGGCTGTATCTCCCTCATCCCCGACCAGGACCGTCGTCATGCCGAGGTCCTTGGCCGGCTTGAGATTGCGGGCGATGTCCTCGAAGTAGATCGCCCGGCCGGGATCGATGTCGTGATGCCGGATGAGCGCCTGGTAGACGACGGGATCGGGCTTCGGGATGTAGCCCGAGGCGACGATGTCGAACACGGCCTCGAAGCACCCGGCGACGCCCAGGCGCTCCATGGCGCGCTGGGCATGCGGCCGGTCGCCGTTGGTGAAGATCAGCTTGCGCCCGGGGAGTTCCGCGAGGGCGCGGGCGAGGTCGGGGTTCTCCGGTATCGGCGACCAGTCGATGTCGTGCACGAACGCGAGAAACTCCGCAGGATCGCAGTCATGGAACTTCATCAGGCCGTTCAGCGTGGTGCCGTGCTCGATGAAGTACCGCTTCTGCAGCGCCCGTGCCTGGTCTGGTCCGAGCCCAAGGAACTCCGCGATGTAAATGGTCATGCGGTCGCTGACCTGGTCAAAGAAACCGAACCGGCCGGAATAGAGCGTGTTGTCCAGATCGAAGATCCAGGTGTCCACGGCCCCGAGAATGCGTCCTGCGGCAGTCACGCGTTGATCTTCGTGCCGGTGCCGTTTTCCGTGAACAGCTCGAGCAGCAGGACATGGGGAATGCGGCCGTCAAGGATGTAGGCGGCTCCGACATCGTTCTCCAGGGCCTTCAGACAGGTCTCGAGCTTCGGAATCATGCCACCGGTGATCGCTCCGGTGTCGAACAGCTCCCTCGCTTCCAAGCGCGACATCTCCGAGATGAGCGTGCCTTCACTGTCGAACACCCCTGGCACATCGGTGAGCAACAACAGTTTCGGCGCCTTCAGCACCTCGGCGATGGCGCCGGCCGCGGTATCGGCGTTGATGTTGTAGGTATCTCCGTTCTCGGCAATCCCCACCGGAGCGATGACGGGTATCGCCCGGGTCGACGCCAGAAGCGTCAGGATATCGGCGTTGACCTTCTCGGGCTCGCCGACGAACCCGAGGTCGATGACCCCCTCGATGTTCGAATCGGGATCGCGGGTCAGCCGTTCTACCTTGCGGGCCTGCAGAAGACGCCCGTCCTTTCCCGATATGCCGATCGCAAGGCCACCCTCGGCATTGATCGACGAGACGATCTTCTTGTTGATGGACCCGGCCAGGACCATTTCCACCACGTCCATGGATCGCTTGTCCGTGACTCGCAGTCCGTCGACGAACGTCGACTCGATCGCCAGGTCGCCGAGCATGGAGCCGATCTGCGGGCCCCCGCCGTGAACGATGATCGGGTTGATTCCCACCTGCTTGATGAGAACCACATCGCGGGCGAAGTCCCGCGCCAGCTTGTCGTTCCCCATGGCATGGCCGCCATACTTGATGACGAAGGTGCACCCGGAA
Source organism: Alphaproteobacteria bacterium (assembly GCA_022822575.1). Classification (GTDB taxonomy): domain Bacteria; phylum Pseudomonadota; class Alphaproteobacteria; order SP197; family SP197; genus SP197. The sequence continues at coordinate 2,108 of JAJEBJ010000067.1, forward strand.
AACTGGCGCAGAAAGGGCAGCGCCTCCGCCAGGGTCTCGGCGGTCCTCAACCAGTGCTTGGTGACAGCGATGTTCTTTTCGGCAGTGCCGCGCCTGATCATGGAGGGCCGCCTTCATTCACGCGAATCGGGCAAGGGAGAGCCCGAGAATAGTCCGGTTGTTCCGGCAGGTGCAAACTGCTGGCCGGCCTCAAGCTTCGGAGCGCAGGATCTGGCTCAGGAAGAGCTTGGTGCGGTCGCTCTTCGGATTCCTGAAAAATTCCGTCGGCGGCGCCTCCTCGACGATCTGCCCCTCGTCCATGAAGATGATCCGGTTGGCGACCTGGCGGGCGAACCCCATCTCGTGGCTGACAACCAGCATCGTCTTGCCACTTTCCGCGAGATCCACCATGTCCTCGAGAACCTCCTTGATCATCTCCGGATCGAGCGCCGAGGTCGGTTCGTCAAACAGCATGACGCGCGGCTCCATGCACAATGACCGGGCGATGGCCACCCGCTGCTGCTGGCCACCGGAGAGCTGGCCCGGGTACTTGGAGGCCTGTTCGGGAATCTTCACCCTGTCGAGATAGCGCATGGCGGTTTCCTCGGCCTCGGCCCTGGGCATGCGCCGCACCCAGATCGGTGCCAGGGTACAGTTCTCCATCACGGTGAGGTGCGGAAACAGATTGAAGTGCTGGAAGACCATGCCCACCTCGCGGCGCACCTGGTCCATCTTCTTGATGTTGTCGGTCAGTTCGATGCCGTCGACCTCGACCTTTCCGCGCTGGTGTTTCTCGAGCCGGTTGATGCAGCGGATCATGGTCGACTTGCCTGACCCCGAAGGGCCGCAGATCACGATTCGCTCGCCGCGGTAGACGGTGAGGTTGATGTCCTTCAAGACGTGGAAGTCACCGAACCACTTGTTCATGGACGTGATGTCGATCACCACCTCGTCGCTGACCGCGCCGGCGATGGTTTCCTGGGAACTCGGGACGTCCTGATCAGTCATGGCATTCGTCCTAGTGACCGGTGTGCAACCTGCGCTCGAGCCATGCCGAATAGCGCGACATGCCGAAGCAACACAGGAAGAAGAAGACGGCAACGAAAATGTAGACCTCCGTCGACAGGCCCTGCCACGTGGTGTCGGAGAGCGTTGCCTTGCCGATGCCGAGGGGATCGAGGAGGCCGATGATGATGACCAGGGTCGTGTCCTTGTAGAGCGCGATGAAGGAGTTGACGATTCCGGGGATGGAGATCTTCAGCGCCTGGGGCAGGATGACGAGTCTCATGGTCTTCCAATAGGGAAGACCCAGGGACTTCGCGGCCTCGTACTGCCCCGAGGGCATGGCCTGGAGCCCGCCGCGGATGACCTCGGCGAGATAGGCGGCCGAAAAGAGGGTGACCATGATGAGAACGCGCACCAGCAGGTTGAAGCTGGTGCCGGGCGGCATGAAGTAGTTGAGCAGGGTCGAGGCGACGAAGAGCAGGGTGATGAGCGGCACCCCGCGAATGAACTCGATGAAGGCGACGCACAGCACCCTGATGATGAAGAGATCGGACTGCCGGCCCAGCGCCAGCAGGATGCCCAGCGGCAGGGACGCGGAAATCCCGGTGATGCCGATGACGATGGTGAGCAGGAACCCGCCGAATCGCGCGGTTTCCACTTCCGGCAGGCCGAGACCGCCGATCAGCAGGATGTAGGCGACCACGGGATAGGAGATGGAGAAGCCGACGAGGTGGCGCCGCCACGGGATCCTGTCGAACAGCACGGGCGCCAGGGCGACGAACAGCAGGATGAAGGCGAGATTCGCCCTCCAGCGTTCGCTCACCGGGTAGTCGCCGTAGACGAACTGGTCGAACCGCGAGACCACCACCGCCCAGCAGGCGCCGTCGGCGGTATCCCAGCATTCGGCGCGCGACGCGGCGTTCCACACCGCGTCGAAGACAGCCCACTCAAGGAAAGGCGGGATGATCAGCCACAGGAGATAGATCACCACGAAGGTGAGGAAGATGTTGGAGGCCGACGAGAAGAGGTTGTCCTTGAGCCAGCGGACGATCCCCACCGACATCGCCGGCGGTGGCAGGGTCCGGGCCTTCTCGTGAACGATGTGAAGAGGGCGTTCCATGGCCTCAGCGCTCCACCAGGCGGATTCGCCGGTTGTACCAGTTCATGAAGGCCGAAATGGTGAGCGAGATCAGCAGGTACACGGTGAGCACGATGGACATGCATTCCAGCGCCCGGCCGGTCTGGTTGAGCGATATGCGGCCGATGGTGGCCGTCAGATCCATGTAGCCGACGGCGATCGCCAGGGAGGAATTCTTGGTCAGGTTGAGATACTGGCTGATGAGCGGCGGCACGATCACCCGCAACGCCTGCGGGATGACGACGAGACGCATGGTCCAGCCGGGCTTGATGCCGAGGGAGTAGGACGCCTCGGTCTGCCCGTGGCTCACCGCCACGATGCCGCTGCGCACGATCTCGGCGATGAAGGCCGCCGTGTAGATCGACAGGGCGAACCACAGGGCGAAGAACTCCGGCTTCAGCGCAATGCCGCCCTTGTAGTTGAAGCCCTTGAGGGCGGGCCAATCGAGATTGATCGGCGATCCGGAAGCGAAGTAGGCGATGACGGGGACGGCGATGATGGCCGCCAGTGACACCGACAGGACGGGATAGATCCGCCCTGTCCGCTCCTGGACGCGCCGCGCGTGGCGGGCAAAGAGCCAGACGCCGACCAGGGTGACGACAAGGCTCGCCGGAATCACCCAGGCGAAGTCCTCGAAGACCGGTCGCGGCAGGTAGAAGCCCCGGTTGGAGAGGAAGAGTCCGCTGATCGGCTCGATGGCCTGCTTGGGATGCGGCAGGACGTGGACGACGATGCCGTACCACAGGAGGATATGGAGAAGCACCGGCACATTGCGCGTGAATTCGATGTAGGCGGTCATCAGCCTGGCGACGAGCCAGTTGTTCGACAGACGCAGGATGCCGACCGAAAATCCGAGCAACGTGGCGAAGATGATGCCGGTCACCGCGACCAGCACCGTGTTCAGGAATCCGACCACGGCGGCGCGGGCGTGAGTCGAGCGCGAGGAGTACTCGATCAGGCGCTGGTTGATGTCGTAGCTGGCCGGATGTTCGAGGAAACCGTAGCCGGTTTCCACACCGAGATTCTCGAAATTCTGGATCGTGTTGTTGATGATCCAGGCCACCGTCACGAGCAGGACGATGAGGGCAACAATCTGGATGACGAGGGACCGGGACCGTTCGTTGGTCCAAATGTCGGACAGGCGGAAATCCCTGCCCGGTTCAACATCCGGATGGACTGTCACTGCGACTCTGGTCCCGGGGGATCAGTGATGATGTCAGGAACCACAACCGGCACCCGTTTCAGTCAACGGGTGCCGGCCGCGATTTCCCAGGATCAGCTCAGATCAACGGAACGGTGGGGCGTAGAGAATGCCTCCGTCGCGATAGGAGGCATTGACGCCACGCGAAAGGCCGATCGCCGTATCCGGGCCGATGTTGCGATCAAAGATCTCGGCGTAGTTGCCAACGGCATTGATGACGTTGACGACCCAGTTCTGGTCGAGCCGCAGCATTGCGCCGTACTCGCCTTCGGTGCCGAGCATGCGATTGATCTCGGGGTTGTTGGTGCCTTCGGCAAGTTCGTTCACGTTGCCGGAATCGATGCCGTACTCCTCGGCGAGGATCAGCGCGTTGAGCGTCCAGCGGGCGATGTCGGCCCACTCGTCGTCACCGTGCCTCACCAGCGGGCCAAGCGGCTCCTTCGAGATGATCTCGGGCAGAACCACGTGATCATCGGGATTGTCGAGGGCTGCACGGGTCGCGGCGAGACCGGAACGGTCCGTCGTGTAGACGTCGCAACGTCCTGCCAGGTAGTTCTGGCGCGCTTCCTCGTTGTTCTCGATGGGAACCGGCTCGTAGCTCATGCCGTTGGCCCGGAAGAAGTCCGCGAGGTTGAGCTCGGTGGTCGTGCCGGTCTGAATGCAGACCGAGGCGCCTTCGAGATCATGCGCACTCCCGACACCGAGCGCCTTGTTCACGATGAACCCCTGGCCATCGTAGTAGTTGACGCCGACGAAGGTGAGCGCGAGGTCGATGTCGCGGCTGTAGGTCCAGGTCGTGTTGCGCGACAGGACATCGATCTCGCCCGACTTGAGGGCTTCAAAGCGCGTGGCGCCGGTGAGGTTCGTGAACTTCAGCGCGCTGGCATCGCCGAATACGGCCGCTGCCAGTGCCCTGCAGTAATCAACATCGAAACCCTGCCATTCGCCCGCTTCGTCCTTGAACGCGAAGCCCGGCAGACCGGTGTTGATGCCACACTGCACATGCCCCTTTGCCCGGACATCATCAAGCGTTGCGGCCCCTGCAACCGACGTGACGGCTGCGAGAGCTCCGGCTGTGATCAACAAGATCAGTTTTTTCATGTGTCTAGAATCCCTTTCAGTCTTGTTCGTTGGTCAGGAGAGTGCTTCTGACGACGACGGTCTCATCCTCTCCCAACCGGGGTACGACTGTCAATCTTCCGGGCAGTGTTCCACTTCGACTCCCGGGCCTTGACTCCCGATCTGTCGTCGACGTCAATCTCCGGGAGTCTCCCCAACATTGGGGAATGCGGAAACACTTCTGATCAGGGGGGCTGCCATGGCGCCGCTCGATTGCCGCATGTGCTCTGAGCGTGTCGGCGGCTGCAACCGCATCGGCCGAGGAAACAAGATGCTGCGACCGCTTCGGACTACGGGATGACTGGCCAGCCCGCATCCCTGTACGTCACGCCGCTGCCTCAGGTTGCAGATGATATCGGCTCGGCAGAAGAGGCCATCAAAACCGCTGTGCGCAACAGGCTTCGTGCGGCGCGCCCTCATGATCCTGACCCGTGAAGGCCGGACCTATCTGCAAGCGTGAGCGCAGTTGGCAGAACATTCGGTTTGTATCCCCAACTCTACAGAAGGGTGAACGATCCCAATTCCGGCGCCACGGGAGACGCTCCAACTCGGACCGCTGCCTGGACCGGGACACACGGTCGGGATGGAGACCACATCCTGTCCAACGTGTCGCAGGGCATGGACCCGTTCCTCGATGGGTACCCGCGATTGAACTCCGCGGCCTGTGAACAGGTCAGCGAACCCTCATCTGATTAAAAGTCTGTCGGTCCCGAAGGCCGATGCGAGATGCAACAACCCTCATGAGGGTTCCACAGGCGATGTCCGGCGGGTCCCCTGTGATGGCAGGAGGGGTAATCGGCCGTCCCGGCTCAGGAGGCGATGACGGCAATGGCAGAGCGCAGATCATCGATGCCCCGGCCCTTGCGGGCGCTGGTGATCAGGATGCCCGGAACGGCGGCGGGCCGTTGCCGGAGTTCGCTTTCCACCTCGCCCGCCACGTCATCGAGACCCGTTCCCTTCACCTTGTCGGACTTGGTGAGCACGGCCTGCCAAGCGACACCGGCAGTATCGAGGCTGTCGAACGTCACACGGTCCCTGTCGGTGACCCCGCGACGCGCATCGAGCAGCAGGAAGACGCGCCGCAGCACCGGGCGAAGGGCAAGGTAGTCGTCCACGGCCCGCGTCCACCCGGCGACCTCCCTCTTGCCGGCAGCGGCATAGCCGTATCCGGGCAGATCGACGAGATGCATGCGACCGTCCAGGCTGAAGACATTGATCGAACGCGTCCGGCCGGGCGTTCTGGAGGTCCGCGCCAGGCTTCGCCGTCCGGTCAGCGCATTGATGAGCGACGACTTGCCGCAGTTCGATCGCCCCGCAAAGGCGACTTCGGGAACCTCGGGATCAGGCAGGCCTTCAAGCGACATCGCCGATGTGACGAACGTGCAGGGCCGCGCAAAGAGACTGCGCCCGGCGGAGTTCGCTGCCATATCAGGCCGGCCCTTTGTCGGCCGTCCGCGGGTAGCGGACGGCGGCGAGGTAGAGACCGTGGGCCGGGGCGATCATGCCGCAGGCCTGGCGGTTCCTTTGCTCGAGGGCATGCCGGAGGTCACCGGCCGTCCACCGGCCTTCCCCGACGTGGACGAGCGAACCCACCATGCTGCGGACCTGGCGATGCAGGAAGGAACGGGCGCGGGCGCTGATCACGATGGCATCCTCGGCACCGGTGACGCCCAGTTCATCGAGCGTCTTGACGGGCGAGGACGCCTGGCATCCGGCATCCCTGAAGGTGGAGAAATCGTGCCTGCCGACAAGGCCCTGCGCCGCCCGGTGCATGGCCACGGCGTCGAGAGATCTCGGCACATGCCAGGCCCGGTTGAGATCGATCGCCAAGGGCGCCCTCCGGCACACGATCCGGTAGCGATAGAGACGCTCGACGGCATCGAACCGGGCGTGAAAGTCGGCTGCGGCCCGCGCCGCCTCAAGGATGGCAATCGCCCGGGGACGCAAGTGCTGGTTGACCGCGTTTCTCACGGTGGCGGGCGGCCAGTCGCGAACCAGGTCGACGTGCGCGACCTGCTGCAGGGCATGGACACCGGCATCCGTCCTTCCCGCCGCCACCAGGTTCACGTCCTCCTGGCAGAACGACCGGAACGCCTCCTCCAGAGCCTGCTGGACGGAAGGCTGGTCGCGCTGCCTTTGCCATCCGGCATAGCCGGTGCCGTCGTATTCCAGCGTGAGACGATAACGTGCCATGGTCACACAAGACGCGCCGGAGGCGCGAGGCGCTGCCCACGCAGCCAGGCGGCACCATCGGTGGTCGCTCGTCCCGCCGCGCGGACCTTCACGAGACGCAACGCACCCCTGCCGCAAGCCACGACGGCACGGCGATCAAGCAGCGTTCCGGGCGGGCCCTCGTCCGCGACGGCCTCGGCCTCGAGAACCCTCACCGGCGCCGATTCCGGTCCGAAATGAACCCCGGGGCGCGGATTGAGGGCTCGCACCATGCGATCGATCTCTTCCGCACTGCGCTGCCAGTCGATGCGGCCGTCGCCCCGCGTGAACTTCGGCGCGTAGGTGGCGTCCCGGTCGTTCTGGGGTTCTGCCCGGGCCACAAGGTGTTCGAGCCGCCCGAGGAGCCCCGGGAGGACATCGGCAGCGAGGCCCGCAAGGCAGGATTCCAGGCCTTCCGTGGTGGCGCGAGGGGGTACGGCGAGATGATGGCGGCTGAGAACGGCGCCGGTATCGAGGCCTTCGTCCATGAGGAAAACCGTCAGACCGGTCTCCCGGTCACCATGGAGGATGGTATGGGCCGCCGGGGTGGCGCCCCGCCAGCGCGGCAGAAGCGATGGATGAAGATTGATACAGCCCAGTCGCGGCGCATCGAGGATGGGCCGGGGAAGGATCAGTCCATAGGCGGCGACGACCGCCAGGTCGGCATCGAGTGCCTGGAAGGCGGCAGCGGCCTCGCCGTCCCGTAGGGAGACCGGTGTCATCACATTGAGGCCGAGGGCTTCGGCCCGCTCGGCGACGACGGAGGCGCGCATGCGCTTGCCGCGCCCGGCCGGCCGCGGCGGCTGCGTGTAGACGGCCACGATATCCTGGCCGTCGCGATCAAGCGCCTCCAGCACCGGCAGGGCGAAGGGCGCCGTTCCCATGAACGCAATCCTGAGGGTGGTCACGCGATGTCGCGCAGCCGCGCCTTCTTCCACTTGATCATCTTGCGCAGGATCAGCCGGCGGCGCAGGGCCGAGAGGTGATCGACGAAGAGAATGCCGTTGAGGTGGTCGATCTCGTGCTGCAGGCAGCGTGCCAGAAGGCCATCGGCATGAAGCCCCTGCCCAACACCGTTCTCGTCGAGGTAGGTGACGTCGACCGACACCGGACGCTCCACCATGGCATAGAGTTCCGGAAAGGAAAGACAGCCTTCGTCGAACTCCACCCGTTCCTCGGACGACGCGGTGATGGCCGGGTTGACGAGTCTCAGCGGTTCGGCAGCCTCGCCCTGCCGCGCCACGTCGACAACCATGACGCGCCGGGGAACGCCGACCTGGATCGCCGAGAGACCGAGTCCCTTTTCGGCATACATGGTCTCCAGAAGATCGTCCATCAGCCGGCGGACACCGTCATCGACGGTCTCCACGGTCTCGGAGATCACCTGGAGACGCGGATCGGGAGCATGAATGACCGGCATGACCGTCATTGCGACTCGCCCTCTTCACCCTATCGGCATGATCAGAAGACTAGGTTCAGGACCCGGGGCGATCAAGACAGGGGCTTCAGGGTGACGTGAGCGTGCGGCGGGCCTGCATGGCCGTACCGAGCGTGCCGTCATCAAGGAAGTTGAGCTCCCCGCCGACCGGGACACCCAGCGAAAGGCGCGACACAGTGACATTGCACGTGGCCAGCATGTCGACGAGATAGTGGGCCGTGGTCTGCCCTGGAACCGTGGCGCCCGTGGCGAGAACCACTTCCCTGACGTCCGCCGGGCGGGAGCGGGCGACGAGGTCTGCAATCCGAAGATCTTCGGGCCCGACGCCATCGAGTGCCGACAGGGTGCCCCCCAGGACATGGTAGCGGCCGGAAAACACGGCCGAACGTTCCATGGCCCACAGGTCATCGACATTCTCGACGACACAGATGATCGCGGGATCACGCCGTGGGTCCGAACAGATGGCGCAGGGGTCACTCGTGTCGAGATTCCCGCACTGGCTGCAGGTCGTGATGGCCTTGCCCGTCTGCTCGAGCGCCCGGACGAGATTGACCAGCAGGGTCTCGCGGTGCTTGAGAAGGTGGAGAACGAGGCGGCGCGCCGAGCGCGGGCCCAGACCTGGCAGACGCGCCAGAAGGGTCGTCAGACGGTCGATCTCGGGGCTGGCATGGACCATTTCTCAAGGGCCCGCGGACGCGGGTCGCGCAAAGACCATCAGAAGGGCAGCTTCAGCCCCGGAGGCAGCTGGAATTCGCCGGCGATATCGGCCGTTCTTTCCCGGACCGTCTCCTCGGCCTTGCCGTGCGCATCATTGATGGCCGCAACGATCAGGTCCTCGAGCATGCCCCTGTCGTCGGTCGTGACGAGAGAGGGATCGATCGACAGGCTGTTGAGCCGGTGCTGACAGGTCATCGAAGCCTTGACCATGCCGCCGCCGGAAACCCCCTCGACCTCGATCCGGCCGAGATCCTCCTGAAGGCTCTCCATGCGTGACTGCACTTCCTGAACCTTTTCCATCATCTTGAGAAAATTCATGGGTTGCCGTTCCTTGCGTGCGGTTTGTCGCTGTCCCGGACATCGACGATCTCGGCTCCGGGAAAGGTCTCGAGAATGCGTGACAGGTCCGGTTCCCTGGCAGTCTCTTCCATCAGGTCCTTCTTCTCCTGCTCTTCCGAGAGCGCAATCGTGGGCGCGCCGTCACGTGTCGACGGTATCACCTGCCAGGTCATGCCGGTCCAGGCGCCGAGCAGCCTGGCGAGGCTGGAGGGAAGATCGCCGGGCGCATCCTCACCCAGCCTGATCTCGATCTCGCCGACGGCAAAGGAAACCAGGTGGACCTGGTTGCGC
>JAJEBJ010000236.1 GCA_022822575.1 Alphaproteobacteria bacterium
AATCCAGTCCTGGAATCGTCATCTTCACGCTGGTCAATCCGGAACGCCGCGACCAGCTGGTCAGGGGATGCCAGAGTCTCGGGATCGTTTCGGTACCGCTTCTCGATCCGGTTCTTGCGGCGCTGTCGGGTGTTCTCGACCAGCCGGTCAAGGGACAGCCCGGAGGGCAGCATGCCCTCAATGCCGACTATTTCGACAGGGTCGACGCCATCCAGTTCGTCGTCCGCCATGACGACGGCCAGTCACCACACGACCTCGACGATGCCGATGTGATCGTCGTCGGTGTGTCGCGCACCTCCAAGACGCCGACCTGCTTCTATCTCGCCAACCGGGGTATCAAGGCGGCCAACGTCCCCATCGTTCCGGGCGTGGCGCCGCCGGTGGAACTTCTCGAGGCCACCAGGCCGCTCATCGTGGCTCTCAGTCAGAACATGGAACGCCTGGTCCAGGTCCGGCGCAACCGGATGAAGCTCCTTCACCAGGACGAGGAGAGCGACTACGTCGAACCGGATGCAGTGCGCCGCGAGATGGCGGAGGCCCGCAGGCTCTACGAGGAGAGGGGCTGGCCCGTGATCGACGTGACACGGCGCTCCATCGAGGAAACCGCCGCGGCCATTCTGCAGTTCTACAGGGAGCGGTTCGGCTCGCTTCCCTGATCGTCGAGAGCTTCGCGCACCATCCTGTGGAAGTGGTGGACGACGTGTTCGCCCACGCCGCTGTCCTCACTGTCGACGATGAACCGTCCCTGATCGTAACCGCGCGAGAACAGTCCCCGTTGGACCGATTCACACAGCAGCATGTCTTCCGTTCCGAGCACGTTCTCCAGGTAGTTGCGCCGATCCTCGCTGTCAGGCTTGCCGTCGGGGGAGAACCGGTAACTGATGAAACGCGTGGCGAGGTGGTTGACCGGCACTGCGGTGACGATCAGGAGATCCCCATCCCCGGGCAGGACGTTGATGGTCGTTGTCGGCCATACGTACCAGAAGAGCGAATGGGGCATGCGGGCATCCCTGGCAAGGTGATAGGCGCTGTTGTCATGGCGGACGTCCCAGCCCTTCTGACGCGCCGTGATGCCATCGATGGTGTTCTCGTAGGTAGGCATGGAGATGATGTCGCAGAACTGCGGGTGCGCCACTTCGCAGTGATAGCATTCGACATAGTTGTCGATGACCACCTTCCAGCCGGCTTCCATGGCCCGGCCGCCAAAATCATAGGTTTCCGCGAGGGTGAGATCGTTCCAGAAGGGAAGTTCCCGACAGATGTCGGCCTCGAGATTGGGTGCCTGGCTGGCAAGGGATTGTGCATTATCGTCGAGATTGACGAAGACAAGGTTGCACAGGACCTCGACACGGACGGGCTTGAGGGAGAACCGGGACTTGTCGAAGCCCTCCACGCCATCGCTGTTGCGGGCGGTGCGGAGCCGGCCGTCCAGACCATAGGCCCAGGCATGGTAGGGGCAGGTGATGGCGGCCTTGATCGTGCCGGAGCCCTCCACGAGACGGTGCGCCCGGTGCTGGCAGACATTGTAGTAGGCGCGCAGCTGGTCCGAGCGATCGCGCACCACGAAGACGTCCTGATCGAGAATGCTGCCGGCAAGATAGTCGCCGGGACGGGCCACCTCGCTGGCATGGCAGAGGTACATCCACGAACGATAGAAGATCTTCTCGCGTTCCAGTTCGAAGATTGCAGGATCCGTGTAGTAGCGCGATGGCAACGTGTAGGAACGCCGGGGATCGGGCCCGAGCGGACGGGCAAACTCGACCTGAAGAACCTCGGCCATGACGTGCGGCCTCCGTATCAGCACCCGGGAATCATAGCACGTGATGCCTTCCCGTCATCAGGCCTGCCAGGAGGCGATGATCTCCGCGGTGCTGCCGATCTCGATCTGGTCCTCGAATCTCCGGTAGACGAGATCGAGCATCGCCCTGTGGGCGTCCTCATCGGAACTCGTGACGGCGTCATCAGCAATGATCACGCGATATCCACGGTCCACGCCGGTCATCACGGTGGCCAGGACACAGACGTCCGTCTCGACTCCGGTGACAACGAGGGTCCGGCAGGCCATGGCGCCGAGAAGATTGACGAAGGCGTCGCTTTCGAAGGCCGAATAGGTGGTCTTGTCGATGACATGGGCCGGTGGAATGAGGGACCGGAATTCACTCATGACATCGAGCATGGCGGGATCCATCTGCGACGTGGTGACAGGCGTCCAGCGCCGGTAGTAGGTCCGCCAGGCGCCGCCAGACTCATCTGCCGTGTGGGGCGTCATGAAACGGGTGAAGATGGTGCGCTCGCTGCGGTGGGTCACGAGACGCCTGACGGCGGGGGTGATGGCAGGCATGGATGGCGTGTGCCACACGGTCTGAGCCGCGAAGAGATCCTGCATGTCGACGACGACATGGACCGCGTCCTTCCCGATCGGGCGAATGTCCTGCATCAGTCCTCGACCACGACCGAATGGTCCGCTGACCAGACGAGAGCGACCCGTTCACCGATGTCGATGACGTCACCATCGGCGTTCTGCCGCAGGACACGCAACTCTCCGGCGTCGGTCTGGACAGTGTAGGTGAGGCTGGCGCCGGAAAAGACCCGCTCTGCGACATGGCCCTCGATGCGATTGCCTTGGATCGGCGCGTCGGGTGCCACGAGCCGGATTCTCTCGGGCCTGACGGCAAGGGTCGCCTCGCCGGCCGGCAGCGGCGATGTCGTGGCGATGTGTCCGACGCGATCGACCATGATTCCGGAGTCCTGAACCGGTCCCGAAAGAAAGTTGGCATCGCCCAGGAAGCTTGCCGCAAACCTGGTGTGTGGCCGGTCGTAGACTTCGCCAGGTTCGCCCACCTGGATGAGCCGGCCCTCGTCGATGATGGCGATGTGATCGGAGAGTGTCAGGGCCTCTTCCTGATCGTGAGTGACGAAGATTGTCGTGATTCCCACGGTGCGCTGGATACGTTTCAGTTCACCCTGCATGTCCTGTCGCAGTTTCTTGTCGAGCGCGCCCAGGGGTTCATCGAGAAGCAGAACCCGGGGTTCGGTGACGAGCGCGCGCGCCAGGGCGACGCGCTGTTGCTGTCCGCCCGAGAGCTGGCGTGGCTTGCGGAGATCGAGCCCGTCGAGGCGTACCAGCTCGAGAATTGTCCCGACCCGCTCGCGTACCTCGCCACGCGGGAGGCGCCGCACGGTCAATCCGAACGCGACATTGTCGAACACCGACATGTGCGGAAACAGCGCATAGTTCTGGAAGACCATGCCGATGTTGCGGCGGAACGAGGGAATGTGCGCCACGTCCTGATCGTCAATGAGAATCATGCCTTCATCGGGTTCCACGAATCCGGCAAGGGCCCGCAGCAGGGTTGTCTTGCCACTCCCCGAGGGGCCAAGCAGGGCGAAGAAGGATCCGTTTGGAAAGGTGAGCGAGACCCGGTCCAGGGCTGTCGTGGCGCCGTAGCGCTTCGTCACGTTGCGGACGTCAACGGCACTCATCGCTCGCCACCGAATTTCGAGAGGCGGGCAAACAGGAGAAGAGCCGTCATGGAGATCACGATCATGATGGTGGAGATGGCGTTGACCTCGGGCGTGAATCCCTTGCGGATGGCGGAAAAGATCTCGACGGGGAGAACCGAGACACCAGGAGGTGCCAGGAAATAGGAGATGACGAACTGGTCGAACGACACGGCAAACGCGAAGAGGGCGGCGGCAACAATGCCGGGCGCCATGACGGGAAGCTGCACGCGCACCAGCGACTGGAACGGCGTGGCGCCAAGGCTGGCCGCTGCCTCCTCGAGATCCGGTCCGATGCTCGCCAGGCGGGCACCCACAACGATGATGACATAGGGCAGGGAAAGAGCCACGTGCCCCAGGAGCATGGCGTGAAGTCCCCGCCCGATGCCCGTCCAGAAGAACAGCACCAGCATCGAGGTGCCGATGATGAGCCAGGGTATGGTGATGGGAGGAAACAGCAGCAGTTGCAGGACCGTGCGCCCACGAAACCGGTATCGGGCGAAGGCCAGGGCCGCCATGGTTCCCAGCGTGGTGGCGATGAGCGTGTTGGCCAGCGCCACCGCGACGCTGTTGAAACTGGCCTGAAGAAGTCGTTCGTTGTCTGCCAGATCCTCGTACCAGCGCGTCGTGAACGTGAACGGAAGGGTGTAGTGCACCGAATCGTTCAGCCCCATGACCGCGAGCACGAGAATGGGAAGGTAGAGGAAGAGCAGGACCAGAAAGAGCCAGAATCGTCCCGCTCCCTCGCTCATCAACACCACCCAGCGCGCCTGGTTCACGTCGTCCTCATGTGGTTCTTCAGAACCGGCGCCGACACGGCGAGGATGAGGAGGACGATGGCCAGCAGGATGAACGAGAGGGCGCCACCCAGCGGCCAGTTGGAGACGACGGTGAACTGTTCCTCGATCACCGTACCGATCACCGTTCCCTTGGGCCCGCCCAGCAGACGCGGTTCGAAGAAGGAGCCGATCACCGGAACGAAGATCAGGATGGATCCTGCAGCAAGACCGGGAACGGCAAGCGGCAGGATGATCCTTCCCAGGATCGTCCATGATCGCGCACCGAGGCTGCGTGCCGCCTCGAGAAGCGATTCGTCGATCGCCTGCAGGGAAAGGAAGCATGTGAGGATCATGTAGGGGAGGTAGGAATGAACGAGCCCGATGATGATGGCAGCATAGGAGTCGGTCAGATCGATGGTTGGCAGTCCGGGGATCACCAGGTGCACGGCGCGGTCCAGGACACCGTCGGGCCGGAGTACGATCGTCCAGGAAAAGATGCGGACAAGCGCGTTTGACCAGAATGGCAGAACGATCAGCAGGAACAGGGCCTCGCGCCAGCGCCCGCGAATGCGTCGGGCCAGCCAGTAGGCGGCAGGGAAACCGATGAGGATGCACAGGCCGGTGACGTGGAAGCCCATTTCCAGCGACCGCCACATGAGGTCCTGGAGATAGCCCTTGGTGAAGAAGGCTTCGTAGTGCTTCAGTGAGAATTCGCTGACGTGCTTGCCGAAGGGACCCTTCTTCTGGAAGCTGAAGTAGAGCATGGCTGACAGCGGCAGGAAGATCGTCACCGCCAGCCAGAGATAGGCAGGCCCCGTCAACCAAGCGATCGCCCAGCGCCGCCGGGTCTCGATGCGCATGGTCAGCGGAGCCGCCGGGGTGCCTGACAGTCCGGCGAGATAACCGGACTGTCAGGCGAAACCCAAAGAGGAACTATTCGGCGTACCAGGCCTTCGTTTCCTCCCAGATCTCCAGGAAGGTCTCCCGCGTCTCGTCGGAGAGCGGAGCCATGAACTGGAGATTGGCCGTGGCGGCGGGATCGCCGAGCACCTGCCGGTTGAAGGCGTCTTCGGGCAGCTGGTTCATGGCCACGCCATTGGCCGAAGCGGGTGCCCCGACCTCGGTATCCCAGCGCACGAAGTGGTCCGGACTGACCATGTAGTCGATGAACTGGAGCGCTCC
>JAJEBJ010000447.1 GCA_022822575.1 Alphaproteobacteria bacterium
CCCCCGTTCTGAAGGGCCAGCGCAGCCGAAATGCCCGATTTTCCCAGCCCGAAGACTGCAATCGATTTACCGGCATGGCGAGAGAGATCGATCATGACGTTTACCGCAACTTGAGGGTGGCCAGACCGATCAGCGCCAGCACCGCGGCGATGATCCAGAATCGGATGACGATCGTCGCCTCACTCCAGCCCTTGCGCTCGAAGTGATGGTGGATGGGAGCCATGGCGAAGATGCGACGTCCGGTCAGCCGGAAGGACGCCACCTGGAGAATCACCGACACCGTTTCGAGCACGAAGATTCCACCCACCACGGCGAGCACCAGTTCATGCTTGGTGATGACGGCGATGGTGCCGAGCGCCGCTCCCGATGCCAGGCTGCCGGTATCGCCCATGAAGATCATGGCCGGTGGCGCATTGAACCACAGGAACCCCAGCCCCGCGCCCATCAGGGCGCCGCACAGCACCGCCAGTTCGCCTGAGCCCGGGACCGCGGGAAGCTGCAGGTACCCGGAATAGACCGCGTGACCGGAGAGATAGGCGACAATTCCGAAGGTCATGGCCGCGACAATGATCGGTCCGATCGCCAGACCATCGAGGCCATCCGTCAGATTGACGGCATTGGAGGTGCCGACGATCACGAAGGCGGTGAAGACGACGTAGAACCATCCAAGATCGATCAGCAGGTCCTTGAAGAAGGGCAGCGCCAGCGATGTACCGAGCGTTCCGCCTGTCAGCCAGGCAATCGCGATGGCGGCAGCGACTGCCGCCATCGCTTCGGCGATAATGCGGGTTCGCCCGGCGAGGCCCTTGCTGCTGTGTGCGGAGACCTTGAGATAGTCATCCACGAGGCCCAGCGCCCCGAACCCCAGCGCCACGAGCAGCACGATCCACACGAAGCCGTTGGAAAGATCCGCCCACAGCAGTGTCGACACGGTGACGGACAGCAGGATGAGGACACCGCCCATGGTCGGTGTTCCCGCCTTGGTGACCAGGTGATGCGCCGGTCCGTCATCCCTGATCGGCTGTCCCTTGACCTGGAAGGTCTTCAGCCAGGCGATGATGCGATCGCCGAACAGCAGGCTGATAACCAGGGCGGTCATGATGGCGCCGCCGGTGCGAAAGGTGATGAAGGAGAACAGGCGCAGGGCGCCGATGTCGTCCGAAAGGAGGGGGTAGAGTCCGTGGAGCATCGGTCTAGCCTCCCTTCCCCACAAACGCCTCGACCACGGACTCGAGGCCCATGCGCCGTGATCCCTTGACGAGCACCACGTCACCAGGCCTCAGGCAATCCGCGAGGAGCGTTGCCATGGTTCGCGAGTCGCAGGTCGACCCGCCGCGGCAGGCAAGCGGCAGGGCGTCCATGAGATGGTCCATGAGGGGACCGATGGTGTAGACCCGGTCCGCGACCGCGCCGGTCATGTCGGCAAGGCCGGCGTGGAGGCAGGCGGCATCGTCGCCGAGCTCTGCCATGTCGCCCAGAACCGCGATGCGCCGGCCTCCCGGATCCGTCGGCGTGCGCGCCAACACGTCGAGAGCGGCACGCACGGACACCGGACTTGCGTTATAGGTTTCGTCAATGACGATGGCACACCCACCGGGCAGTGCGATGGTTCGCCGTGCGCCACGCCCGGACAGGGGGAGGATGGCGGCGAGTGACGCTGCCGCCTCGCGGATGTCTCCGCCCAGCGCGTCGACGGCGGCCAGAACGGCAACGCTGTTGAGCGCCAGGTGGCGTCCGTGAAGGGAGAGATCGTAGTCGAACTGCGTATCCGCCACCGCCACGCGCACCCGGGATCCGGTCGCCACGGGAGTCCAGTGCGCGAGCCGGAAATCGGCCCGCCCGGAGGTGCCAAACCGGACAATTGACGCGCCGCGCCGCGACGCGCGGTCTTCCAACGCCGCCGCATGACGGTTGTCGGCATTGATGATCGCCACGCCGTCCTCCTCGAGACCGTCGAAGACCGCGGCCTTCTCCTCGACAAGAGCCTCCTCGCTGGCAAAATTTCCGATGTGCACGGGTTCGATGGTGGTCACGAGCGCCACATGGGGGCGAACCAGGCGGGCAAGGGGCCCGATCTCTCCCGGCGCATTGGTGCCGATCTCGAAGACGCCATAGTCGATCGCCTGCGGCATGCGCGCCAGGGACAACGGTGTCCCGACCTGGTTGTTGTAGCTGCGGTCACTGGCGTGGGCGAGGCCCTGGTGCGCCAGCACCCGATGCAGCATGTCCTTGGTTCCGGTCTTGCCGACACTGCCCGTCACCGCCGCGATCCGCGCCGACGTCCGTTGCCGTGCCGCCCTGGCCAGGTCTTCCAGCCCCTGGAAGGTGTCGACGACGAGCAGCAGTGGCGATGCCACAGGCACCCCCGCGGGCCGGTGATTGACCATGGCCGCCGCCGCACCGTTTTCGAAGGCGTGTCCGACATGACGGTGGCCATCCGAGACGCTCCCGGGAAGCGCCACGAAGAGATCGCTCTCGCACACCTCCCTGCTGTCAAAGGCAACGCCCTCCGCCTCGAAGGGCATGGTGGCCCGCCCCCCGGTGGCCCGGGAGGCGCTCTTGTCGTTCCACAGTCTGTCGCGGCTCATGATCCACCCCGCCGGAAGGCGCGCCTCACCTCCTCGCGATCGTCGAAGGGAAGGACATCGCCGTTCACGATCTGCCCTCTCTCATGCCCCTTGCCGGCCACCACCAGCACGTCATTGCCGCCCAGCGATGCCACGGCGCTGTGGATGGCTTCGCGGCGGTCGTCACTTTCACGCGCCCCGGGTGCCGCCGCGAGAATGGCGCGCCGGATCAATGCGGCATCCTCGGTGCGCGGATTGTCGTCGGTCACACAGACGTCATCGGCGAGACGTGCGGCGATAGCTCCCATCTGCGGCCGCTTTTCGCGGTCCCGGTCACCACCGCAACCGAAGACCACGGCCAGGCGCCCCTCGGTGGTGTCACGCAGCCCGGTGAGCACCGTGGCGAGGGCGTCGGGCGTATGGGCGTAGTCGACGTAGACCCTGGCGCCGGAGGGGTGGCCGGGAACCATTTCGAGGCGCCCCGGAACACACTCGAGGTGATCCGAAAGGGCAAGGACGTCGTGCACGGGTTGATCCTCGACCGCGGCCACGAGGGCTGCGGCACACAGGACATTCATGGCCTGGAAGCGCCCGGCAAGCGACAGCTTCACCGAACGGGTGATGCCGTCCGCCCCGACTTCGAGGATCTGATGACCGTCCCTGGTGTCCGCAAGTCCCTTGAGAGTGATGTCGCTCGCCGTCTCGCCGAACGACACGACGGCCCGGTTCCCCAACCGGCCGGTCACGGCCCCGTGTTCGGCCATGTCGGCATTGAGAACGGCCTTGCCGCCTTCGCGCAGCAGGTCGAAGAGGTGCAGCTTTGCCTCAAGATAGGACTCAGGAGTGACGTGATAGTCGAGATGGTCCCGGCTGAAGCTGGTAAAGGCCGCGGCATCGACACGAAGGCCATCGAGGCGACGCTGGTGGAGGCCGTGGCTCGACGCCTCGAGTGCGACACGGCCGATGTTGCGGGCGTACAGGCGACCAAGGCAGGCATGGAGGCCGGCAGGATCGGGCGTGGTGTATCCGAGACCCTGAACGCCTTCGGGCGTGACCATGCCGAGTGTGCCGAAGGAGGCAGCCCTCACACCCATGGCGGACCAGAACTGGCGGCAGAAGTCGACCACCGAACTCTTGCCATTGGTGCCGGTCACCGCCACGACGATATCCGGAGGCGGTGCATGGAAGCGAGCGCACATGCGGGCAAAGACGTGGCGCGGGCTGGCGGCGGCCACGATGGCCGCTCTTCCCCCGAGTGCCGGCATCCCGGCCTCGTCCCCGACAAGGATCGCGACCGCACCGCGATCGAGGGCGTCGTCCACAAAGCACCGGCCATCGGTCCGGCTGCCCCTGAAGGCGGCGAAGAGATGGCCTTCGCGAACCTGCCTCGAATCTGCCGCAAGGCCGGTGATGTCGATGTCGGACATTCCGTGACGATGGTGCGCCGGCAGGCTGTCGATGAGGTCAGAAAGACGCAACGATCATCTCCAGCTGCTCCTTCGGATCACCGTCTGCCTCCGGCAGGCCGACAAAGACCCCGTCATCCGGGAGGATTCCCTGCATCGGGCCGAGGCGCGCGATGATGTTTCCGACGGCAGGGGCGGCGGTCCAGCCGGCCGTGGCGTAGCCGAAGGTCTCCTCGATTCCCTTCGGTTCATCGACCGAAAGGAGAATCACGTACTGCGGATCGTTGATCGGGAAAGCGGCGACAAACGTCGAGATGAGCTTTCTCCTGTCATAGCGGCGCGATTCGCCGGGCTGCTCGGCGGTGCCCGTCTTGCCGCCGATGAGATAGCCTTCGACCTGGGCCTTGCGGCCACTGCCGAAGCGCGCCACGAGATGGGTCAGCATGCGCACCGTTTCCGACGTCTTCTCGGCAATGACCCGCTGACCCGGATCCGGATCGCCCTCCCGCTTCAGCAGGGTCGGCTGACGGAACAGGCCACCGTTGACCATGGCAGCCACGGCAGCCGCAACCTGCACCGGAGATACGGCAATGCCGTGGCCGAAACCGATGGTGATGGTGCTGAGCGTGCCCCACCTCGAGGGATAAAGCGGGCGTCCTACCTCGGGCACCTCGATGGCGGACCGTGAGAGCAGGCCGATGCGCTCGAGAAACGCCTTCTGGTAGTCGCTCCCCACAGCCAGCGCCAGGCGTGCCGCGCCGATGTTGGAAGAGTGCACCATGATCTCGGGCATGGTCAGCCAGCGGCTCTGCGGCTTGTAGTCCGTGATCGTGAAACGGCCGGCGGTGAGCGGCTCCGTTGCATCAAACGCGTCGCCGAGCCGGGCGACACCTGATTCGTAGGCCATGGCGGCCGTGAACGTCTTGAAGATGGATCCCAGTTCGTAGGCGCCCAGGGTCGCCCGGTTGAACCGGCTCGCCGGGTCGCTGGCCGCCGGATTGGCCGGATCGAAGTCCGGCAGGGACACCATGGCGAGAATCTCGGCACTGTGCACATCCATGACCAGGGCGGTTCCGCCTTTGGCCGAGAAGGTCTCGACGGTACGCGCGAGTTCGTCGCGCACGATCTGCTGGACGCGGACATCGAGGGAAAGCGCGACGTCGTCTCCGTTGTCGGCGAGCAACCGCCCATCGAACCCCTGCTCGATTCCCGCCAGACCCCGGCCGTCGATATCCGTGTATCCGACGACGTGGGAAGTCAGCGGACCCTGGGGCCAGATGCGCCGTTCCTCGACGGCAAAGTCGAGACCCGGCTGGTAGAGATCGCGCACAGCCTGCTGCGCGCTCGGCTCAAGCTTGCGGCGGATCCATTCAAACCGCCTGGTGCTCGTCAGCAACTCGAGGAGATGGTCGCGGTCCATGTCCGGGAAGACCTGGAGAAGCGCTGTCGCTGTCGTCTGCGGATCCGTGACCTCGGTCGGATCGACATAGAGCGAAGCGACCGACAGGCTCGAGGCCAGAAGGACTCCGTTGCGGTCAACGATGTTGGCCCGGCCCTTGGGCGTCGTGGCCTCGGCCACCAGCCCCGCCTCGACCGGCGTCACGCTCATCACGTCGACAAGACGCCCTCCGATGACGACGAAGGCTGACAGGATGCACATCGCCACCACCATCAGGCGTTGCTTGCACAGTCCCACGGCCTGCTTGCTGGCGCCTTCCAGTACCAGCGGTGTCCCCTGCTTCGCCTGCCCGGTCACAATCCCTCCTCCCCTGTGCCTGACTGGTTCCAGGTGGTGCCGATGCCGATCGGGGGCGGCGCCAGGGGTATGCCGGACACCCGGGAAAGCTGGTAGACGGAAACCGGCACGAGGTCCGCCAGATGGCGGCCCGCGAGGTCCTTGATGCGCTCGGGCCGGCTGAGATAGCTCCACTCGGCTTCGAGTACCCTGACGTTCTCGCGCCGTTCGGCGAGGTCGGCTTCAAGCCTTCCCAGTTCGTTTCTCAATTCCCTGGCATGGTGTTGCTGGGAAAAGGCAACCAGCGCGGCGACAAGTGCGGCGATCATCCACAGCCATCCTCCGCGAGCGGTCATGCGGCCATCCCCCAGCATGGCGCCGACGTCCGTACGGCATGGCGCAGACGGGCCGACCGGGCACGCGGATTGGTCCGGGTCTCGACGGCAGCAGGACGTACCGCGCGCGTCGTCACGAGGCGGAACGTCGGCTCCGGCGTCTCGCCGGCCGGGGGTTGATGACGTCCCGGGCGGGCGTCGCGGCCACTGCGCTGTCGCAGGAACCGCTTGACGATCCGGTCCTCGAGGGAATGGAAGGCGACAACCACGAGGCGTCCACCGTCCCGCAGGACGGCTTCGGCGGCCATCAGACCCCGCTCGATCTCGTGGAGCTCCTGGTTGACCCAGATGCGCAGGCCCTGGAATGTCCGGGTGGCGGGATCGATCCCTCCGGGAGACTGGCGCACGGTGCGGCGCACGATATCGGCAAGCTCGCCGGTCCGCGTGATCGGCGATACGGCACGCGCCCTGACGATCGCCCGCGCCACGGCACGCGCCCGGCGCTCTTCTCCGAACTCGCTGATAATTCGGTGAAGACCGTCCTCGTCGAGGGTGTTGACCGCATCGGCAGCGGTCGCTCCCGTGGCGCCCATGCGCATGTCGAGGGGGCCGTCGAGGCGGAAGGAAAAGCCGCGGCCGGCATCGTCGATTTGCGTCGACGAGACACCGAGGTCGAAGACGGCGCCATCGACGGGACCTCCCACCTCGTTGCGAACCAGGGCATCGAGTTCGGAAAAGCGCCGCTCGACGACCGTGAGCCGCCCGCCATAGTGGTGTGCCAGCCTGCGGCCCTCGCGCACTGCGACGGGATCCCTGTCGAGGGCGACGACCCGGCAGGATGCCGCATCAAGCAGCGCCGACGAATAGCCACCGGCCCCGAACGTCGCATCGACGATGATCTCGCCGTCGACCGGATCCAGGCAGGCGAGCGCTGTGTCAAGAAGGACCGGAATGTGACCGGCGCTCATGACACCTTGCCCCCCGGTCCGGCCAGCGGCAGACTGATGGTCTCGCGGTTGAGGGTGGTTTTCCTGTGCGCCTCTTCCCGCTTGGCCCGGCCTCTCGAGGGTTCCCAGATCTGGAAATGGCGCCCCAGACCCATGAAGTATGCCTCGTCTTCGATTTCGGCGAACTCCGTGAACTCCGCGGGAAGCACGATTCGTCCTTCCCGATCGAGCCGCAGCTTCTGCGCCGAACCGAAGATGGCGATGGCACTGTCCATCGCCTCGCTGGAGAACACCTGTTCGGAGTTGGAAACGAAACCGGAGAACGCCTCCGGCTCGAAGACGTCGAGCGCCTTGTCTCCGGTGACGGTCCGCATGACGAAGAGACCCTGTTCAGGATTGTCGAATTGGGCGCGAAAGTCCGGTGGGACCGAAACTCGCCCCTTGGCGTCGATTGTCTTGGTGTGCGTTCCCGCAAAAATCTTCGGAAGCGCACCTGGACTCCTTGCCATTCCCGCTCGACCGCTTTCGCCGCCCTTCCGCTTGGGATTTATTGGGAATACGTGGGATTCCTTGGGATGTCAAACAAGAAAACTGTGAAGTCAGTGTTTTGGGCAGTCTGTCTTGCCGTCGGAAATTCTCAACATGCTGGGGCTGTCCCGCAAGAAAATTACATCATCTTGTAGCGCGCTCGCGCCAATCGGGCTGCCCACGTTATGTTCGACCCGACCAGTGGATAAAATGTTTCTGCCAGTGAGTTGGGAATCGCGCCCCGGCCATGTCATCGACAGACGCGGCGCAAACGGGAATCAGGCGGACTGTAAGCCGGGTTCTGTGATCCGCCCCGTCAAGGATCCGAAGGCGGCCGATGGCCATTCATCTGGGACGCGCGTCACCGCGCGCCTCGCGCGATCAACCCGGGCGGCGTGGTCCGGAAACGGGCCTCGTGGAATCACGTGCCGCCCCTACTCGATCTTGCTCCTGGCGGGGTTTGCCATGCCGTCTGCGTTGCCGCAGCCGCGGTGCGCTCTTGCCGCACCCTTTCACCCTTGCCGCCGGCCCAGCGGCCGGTGGCGGTCTGCTTTCTGTGGCACTTTCCCTGGGGTCACCCCCGCCGGGCGTTACCCGGCGCCATGTTTCCGTGGAGCCCGGACTTTCCTCCCTTCCCGCAAGGGAAGAGCGGCCATCCGTCCGTCTGATTCCCGGCGGGAAGAGATAGCGTGCCGTCACCACCGGGTCAACGTGCCGCGTCAAGAAGCGCCGCGACTCGGGCGATGGTCTCGCCATCCGCCACACCGTCAACCCGCGCCGGTCGAAAGTGGCGCTGGAAGGCGGTGACGACGGCAGATGTCACGGCGCCGTAGAAGCCGTCCGGCGCGACGGCGTAGCCGAAACCGGCCAGTTCTTCCTGCAGGTGCACGACGGCGCAACCCCTGTCTCCCTCGCTCAGGGATGTTGCGGCCGCAGTCTGCGGCGGCGGCCACAACCCGACGCCATGGCTCGCCAGCCAGCGCCAGTCGAAGAGTTCTCCGGGGTCCTGCTTGCGCTGCGGTGCGACGTCACTGTGTCCCAGGACATGGCGGGGACGGATGCGATGCCGCGCCACGACATCGCGGGAGAGTGTCGCCACGGCATCCATCTGCCGTCCGGGGAACGGCGGCAACCCGCCGTCGTGGCCGGGATTGACGATCTCGATTCCCACCGAAGCGCTGTTGACGTCGTGGATCCCCTGCCAGCACGCCACACCGGCATGCCAGGCGCGCCGCGTTTCCGGAACCAGCGACGTGACCTCACCATCCTCGTCGACAAGCCAGTGGGCGCTGACCCCGGATGACGGATCGACGAGACGCCGCAGGGCCATTTCGGCATCCTCCATTCCGGTATAGTGGAGGATGAGCATCGAGACTGCCGTCTGCCGGTCATTGGCATTGGGAGAGGGACAGTGCCTCGCCTTCATGCTGGTGGGCATTGCAGGGTCCGGCGCGTCACACTAGGTTCACACGGTGCCAGACGCGCAGCTTGTGAGACAATCATGCCAGACATCAGAAACATCGCCATCGTCGGCCCATCACTCAGCGGAAAGACGACTCTTCTCGAGGCCATGCTCTACATCTGCGGCGCCATCGGCCGCAAGGGTTCCGTGAAGGAAGGGAACTCCGTCGGCGATTCGGCGCCGGAAGCGCGCCAGCGCAACATGAGCACCGAAGTGAGTGCCGGCCACGCCACCTTCGAAGGCGTCCACTTCAACTTTCTCGACTGCCCCGGCTCCATCGAGTTCCAGGCCGAGGCACGCAATGCGCTGATCGGCGCCGACGCCGCGGTGGTGGTTTACGAGCCGGTGGTGGAACGGGCAACGACCATAGCGCCGATCTTCCGCTTCCTCGAACACAACCGGATTCCCCATCTCGTGTTCATCAACAAGATGGACCGCACCACCACCCTGATGCGCGAACTCCTGCCGGCGATGCAGAACGTCTCGGCGACACCCCTGCTGATCACGCAGGTGCCTGTGCGCGACAACGACCACGTCACCGGCTATGTCGACCTGATCAGCGAGTCCGCCTGGCGCTACCACGTGGGCGGCGCCTCCGAGGCCATCGAGATGCCGGACGGTGTCATGGAACGCGAGGACGAGGCGCGCAACCTGATGCTGGAGGCCCTCGCCGATTTCAGCGACGACCTGATGATGCAGATTCTCGAGGACGAGGTGCCGACCCAGGAGGACGTGGTGAGCGAACTCAGCGGGGCATTCGCCGAGGCGCGGGTGGTGCCTGTCCTGCTCGGCTCCGCCGAACTCGAGAACGGTGTCCGCCGCCTGCTCCAGGAACTCCGCCACTGGGTTCCCGATCCCGGCCGCGCCGCGGCACGGCGCGGCGGCGATGGCGCATTCGCCGCCCAGGTGCTCAAGACCTACAACACCCAGCATGGCGGCAAGCTGTCGCTGGCCCGGATCTGGCGTGGCGAGGTGAAGGACGGCGACACGGTCAACGGCAACCGCATTGGCGGCATGTACCACCTCCAGGGCAGCCAGAACGTCAAGATCGACCGTGCCGGGGCCGGCGACATCGTCGCATTCGGCCGCCTCGAGGAAGCGCGCACCGGGGATACCCTCGTGATGGGCAACGCCGCGCCCGACGAGGAC
>JAJEBJ010000294.1 GCA_022822575.1 Alphaproteobacteria bacterium
TGCTCTGCCAGCTGAGCTACGGGCTCTCGCGGAAACGAAGAAAGACCAGGGGGAACGGGCGGCGGGCAACGTAGTGACTGCCTGGCTCCCGGTCAAGTTTCGACCGCTGTTGCCGGTTGTTCCCGTGGTGGAATTGCATGATGCTTGGCGCATGGCCAGCACACTCCGCACCCCGGGAGATCTCGAAGGGCTCAGGCAGGACCTTGACCGCTTCGGGTACTGCATGGCCGAAGGCGTGCTCGATGCAGAGAGGCTCGGCCATGCCATCAAGGCGGTAGAGCGCGCCGCCGAACGTGGAAAGCAGCCCTCGGCGGATGCCGATGAATGGCGGCTTGCCGGCGATGAATGGGTGGTCCTCATAGCCGGTGAATGCGGTCTCGACGATGTCGCAACCCATCCCCTCGCCCTTGCCATGGCACGCCACCTGCTCGGCGAGCGCATCCTGCTTTCGGGATACACCGCACACGTCATTCACCCGGGCAACGAAGAAATGGACCTTCATACCGACCAGTGGTGGCTGCCCCGCGCCGTGCGCCCGGGAGAATCGCAGAACCGCCCGGGCGCCATCACACGCGCCGTGCCCCACTACGGACCACCGACTGTCTCGTGCCATCCGATCAACCCCGCCGTGGTCATCAATGTCATGTGGGCAATCAGTGACTTCACAGGCGCCAACGGCTGTACCCGCCTGGTTCCCGGCAGCCATCTCTCCGGCTGCGAGCCGGATCCGGACAAGACATTTGCGACAGTGCATGCGGAGGCACCGGCCGGCAGTGTGGTCATGTGGGATGCCCGTACATGGCATGGCTCTGGCCGCAATACGACAGATGCCAGCCGCATCGGTGTGAGCATCACCTACTGCGGCCCACAGTTCCGGCAGCTGCAGAACCATACGCAGGCGGTCCGGCCCGAGACCCACGCATCGCTCGACGACACCATGCGGACTCTGCTGGGATTTCGCCTCTTCTCGAGCTACGGCGCCACTGATGACGATGAGGCCACATTCGCCCGACCCGGTTACGAGCGGCCCTGAACGGACCCGACCCGTCCGTCATTGATCAGCCGGTTGTTCGGGCCAGGCCAACCGGTCGAGGGTTCCCTTCTCGATGGCCTTGCGAACGTCGGCCATGAAATCCTGATAGTAGGTGAGGTTGTGCAGTGACAGCAGGACTGGTCCCAGCATCTCGCCGCAGCGGAACAGGTGGTGCAGATAGGCTCTCGAATGGTCCCGGCACGCCGGGCAGCGGCAGCCAGGATCGAGCGGCTGCGAATCGTCGCGATGACGGGCATTCCGGATATTGAGCGTCCCATGCCTGAGGAAGGCCTGGCCGGTTCTCCCGGAGCGGCTGGGGAGAACACAGTCGAACATGTCGATGCCGCGGGCCACGGCGCCGATGATGTCGTCCGGGCGCCCCACCCCCATGAGATAGCGCGGCCTGTCTGCCGGGAGATGATCCACCACACGGTCCAGGACCCGGAACATCTCCTCTTGGCCTTCTCCCACCGCCAGGCCACCGACAGCGTAGCCCTCGAATCCGATGGACTGCAGCGCGCGGGCGCTGGCCAGGCGCAGATCATCGTGCACGCCTCCCTGCACGATCCCGAAGAGGCCGTAGCCTTCCCGGGGACGGAAAGCTCTTCTGCAGCGCTCGGCCCAGCGCATGGAGCGTTCCATGGAGTGTAGCGCCCTCTCGCGCGTCGCCGGATGTTCGGTGCATTCATCGAGAACCATGGTGACGGTCGAGTCGAGACAGTCCTGAATCTCCACCGAGCGTTCAGGCGTGAGTTCATGCTGACTGCCGTCAACATGGCTGCGGAAGACGGCCCCCTCCTCAGTGACCTTGCTCAGACCCTTGAGCGAAAAGATCTGGAAGCCGCCACTATCGGTCAGGACGGGGCCCGGCCAGTTCATGAACTGCCTCAGCCCGCCCAGATCCCGGATTCTGCCTGCTCCGGGGCGCAACATGAGATGATAGGTGTTGCCGAGAAGCATGGAGACCCCGGCTTCCTGCAGATCGCCGGTCATCACACCCTTGACGGTGGCAGCCGTCCCCACCGGCATGAACACCGGTGTCTCGACGTCGCCGTGGGCAGTCGCCAGGACACCCGTACGCGCCTTTCCGCAGGTCGTCCGGCAGCGCCAGGTCAGCATGGTGGCTCCTTCGCCAGCAGGCAGGCATCGCCGTAGCTGTAGAAACGGTAGCCCCTGTCGATGGCTTCCCGGTAGGCACGCTTCATGATGCCGGTGCCGAGAAAGGCACACACGAGCATGAAGAGCGTTGAACGGGGCAGGTGAAAGTTGGTGATCAGGGCGTCGATGGCCCGGAACCTGTGGCCCGGCGTGATGAAGAGAGTGGTGTCACCGCAATACGGGTGCACGACGCCGGAGTCGTCAACCGCGCTTTCGAGAAGACGCACGGAGGTCGTTCCGACAGCAATGACCCGCCCACCGGATTGCCGCACGGCGTTGATCCGGTCTGCGGCCTCCGGAGAGATCTCTCCCCACTCCCCCTGCATCTCGTGATCGCGGACCGCGTTCGTGCGGACCGGCATAAAGGTGCCAGGACCCACATGCAGCGTGACGGCGACGCGCCCGATTCCCGCCGCAGCGAGGGCCTCGAGCAACCGGTCCGTAAAGTGAAGTCCGGCGGTCGGAGCCGCGACGGCCCCGGCATTGAGGGCGAAGACGGTCTGATAGTCGCTACGGTCGCGCTCGTCTGCATGACGCCGGATGTAGGGCGGCAATGGCATCACGCCGTGGCGCTCGAGATGGGCCAGGAATCTCTCCTTCGGCATGCCGACATCGAGAATGACGGCTCCGTTCGCTTCCCTGGCGACGACAATGGCAGAAACGTCGCCCGGCAACGAGACGCTCTCGCCCGGCTTGAGCTTGCGGGCCGGGCGGGCGAGAACCCGCCACAGGCGATCGCCTTCACAGCCCACAGCGGTGATTTCGACTGAGGCGCCAGCAGTCTGTCCGGTCATGCGGACAGGCACGACCCGGGTATCATTGACCACGAGAATGTCGCCCGGTTCGAGAAGTCGGGGGAGGTCTGCGAAGACGTGGTGTGTGTGGCCGCCCGCTTCATCGACACACAGAAGACGCGCTGCATCGCGAGGTTCCGCCGGACGTGTCGCGATCCTGTCGGAAGGGAGCTCGAAGTCGAATGTACCGACCCGCATCGGCCTCAGGAGATGGCCCTGGACAGCCGCCGGGCAACGCGTTCTGGAACGAAGCTCGCGAAGTCGCCCCCCAGCAGCGCCACTTCCTTGACCAGGCGCGATGAAATGAACGTGTGGCGTTCCGATGCCATGAGGAACACCGTTTCAACCTCGGGCTCCATGCGGGCGTTCATGCCCGCCATCTGGAACTCGTAGTCGAAATCGCTGACGGCACGCAGTCCGCGGATGATCACGCTGGCGCCGCACTCTTTGGCAAATGCCACCAGAAGACCGTTGATGGGACGCACATCGATGCTCGCAAGTCCAGATGCATCCGAGAGTTCCGACAGTTCCTGCTCGAGCATCTCCACGCGTTCATCGTAACCGAAGAGGGGGCTCTTGCCGGTGTTGACAGCCACGCCGACGATGAGCCTATCCACCAGCGTGCGGGCCCTGGAAATGACGTCGATATGCCCATTGGTCACGGGATCGAACGACCCCGGATAGACGCCAACCCTGCTCACGTTCATCAGACCTTCCCCGGATCGCCCCTGACGCGTCAGGGGTCCCCGTTGTCTTCTTCCTGGACCAACGCCACCGATACCACTTTCGTGCCTTCGGTGACACGGAAGAGATGCACGCCACGGGTGTTGCGCCCGGCAATGCGTATCTTGTCGACCGGACTTCGGATCAACTGGCCACTGTCGGAGACGAGCACGATCTGGTCACTGTCGACGACGGGAAAGGAGGCGACGACTTCGGCGCGACCCATCTCCTCGCCACGATCGAGTCCCATGTTGACGATTCCCTGCCCGCCCCGCCCGGTGACGCGGTACTCGTAGGCCGAGCTGCGCTTGCCCAGACCGTCATTCGCCACGGTGAGCAAGAACTGCTCCCTGCGGCGCAGTTCTTCGTAGACCTCGTCCGCAATGCCCGGCGCGTCGTCCGTCTCTTCCTGGTCGGACCGCCGTTCTAGCCCCGCCCGTCTCAGGTAGGCCGACCTGACATCCGGGTTGATGTCGATGTGATCGAGGACGGTCATGTCGATGACGGTGTCACCGTCCGCAAGACGGATGCCCCTCACGCCTGTGGAGGTTCGCCCGGCGAACGTGCGTATGGCGTCGACGGGAAAGCGGATGGCGCGTCCCTGGCGGGTGAACAGCAGGATGTCCTGGTCCTCGCGACAGGTCTTGACGCCAATCAGCCGCTCGCCTTCCTCCAGTTTCATGGCGATGAGACCATTCCTTCGGATATTGGCAAAATCCGACAGCCGGTTGCGTCGTATCGTGCCCTGCGCCGTCGCGAACACCACGTGCAGATCGTCCCAGATCGCTTCGTCAATCGGCATGGGCATGACCGTTGAGATCGTCTCGCCGTCCTCAAGCGGCAGCAGGTTGACAAAGGCCTTGCCGCGCGCCTGCGGCGTGGCCATGGGCAGGCGGTAGGTCTTGAGACGAAAGACAAGGCCGGAGGTGGCGAAGAACAGGACCCAGGCGTGGGTGTTGACCACGAACACCTGGTTGACGACATCCTCGTCGCGGATCGACATGCCACTGCGTCCCTTGCCACCGCGGCGTTGTGCCCGGTAGTCAGCAAGCGGCACCCGCTTGACGTAGCCGTTGAGACTGACGGTGACAACCATGTCCTCCGGCTGGATCAGGTCCTCATCGGTCCTGTCGAACACCTCCTCGCCGAGTTCCGTGCGCCGTTCATTTGCGAACTCGTCACGCAACGCGACAAGTTCTCCGCGAATGAGCTCCATCAGACGTTCCCGAGACGACAGAATCGCAAGGTGGCCTTCGATGTTCTCCGCTAGACCCTTGAGTTCGGTGATAATCTTCTCTCTCTCCAGGCCAGTCAGCCGCTGCAGTCGCAGTTCCAGAATGGCGCGGGCCTGCTCGAGAGAGAGACGATAGACACCGTCTTCGCGCAACCGGGCGAGGGACTCGGCGCCCTCGATCAATCCGAGTACCGGTTCGACCACTGCGGCATGCCAGGTCCTCGCCATCAGCTGCGTGCGCGCATCCTCCGGATTGGCGGAATTGCGGATGAGTGCCACCACTTCGTCGACTTCCGTCACGGCGATGGCAAGGCCGATCAGCTGGTGCGCGCGTTCCTGCATGCGCGCAAGTTCATGACTCAACCGCCGGGTAACCACCTCTTCGCGGAAACGGATGAACCGGGCAATGATGTCGAGAAGTGACATCTGGCGGGGCTGTCCTGTCTCGTCCAGGGCCAGCATGTTGACCGCAAAGACGATCTGTAGCGGCGTGTAGTGCCACAGCTGGTTGAGCACGACATCGGACATCGCATCGCGCTTGAGCTCGATCACCACCCGGACTCCGTGACGGTCGCTCTCGTCTCGCAGTTCGTGAATCCCTTCCACGCGCTTGTCCCGGACCAGTTCGGAGATGCGCTCGATCAGCCGCGCCTTGTTCACCTGATAGGGAACCTCGGTCACGATGATCGCCTCGCGTCCCTTGCGCACTTCCTCGATGTGAGTGCGCGCGCGCACGACGATTCGCCCCCTTCCCGAAAGATAGGCATCCCGCACACCGGCCTGTCCCATGACCATCGCTCCGGTGGGAAAGTCGGGACACGGTACGTAACGCAGGAGTTCACCTGCTTCGATCCGAGGATCGTCTATGAATGCGCAACATGCATCGATGACCTCACCCAGATTGTGAGGCGGGATGTTGGTCGCCATGCCCACCGCAATGCCGGCGCTGCCGTTGACCACGAGGTTGGGAAAGCAGGCCGGCAGCACCACAGGCTCCGACTCGCTGCCATCGTAGTTGTCGCGAAAATCCACCGTGTCGTGGTCGATGTCGGAAAGCAGGCTGGACGCGATGCGGGCGAGCCTTGCCTCGGTGTAGCGCATGGCAGCCGGTGGGTCGGCATCCATGGAACCGAAGTTCCCCTGGCCATCGACAAGCGGCGAACGCATGGTGAAAGTCTGCGCCATCCTCACCATGGCGTCATAGATCGCGCTGTCACCGTGGGGGTGGTAGCGAGCCATCACGTCGCCGACGATGCGGGCCGACTTCCGGTAGGGACGATCGGCGGTGTAGCCAGCTTCGCCCATTGCATAGAGAATGCGCCGCTGGACCGGCTTGAGGCCATCGCGAACGTCGGGAAGGGCCCGCGACACGATGACACTCATGGCATAATCGAGATAGCTCCTGCGCAGTTCATCCTCGATGGAAACCGGCGCGATGGCATCCGAAGAAACCGGATCGGTCACGTCACGTCCCGACATGCGCTATCGACTGACCGCAGGTGTGGCGCTCAGAAGGGGATTCCGTCGTCGAAATCCGATGAAGGCCCGTCGGAGACGGGCGGCCCGGAATCCGGGACCTCGCTCCACGGCGTCTGCTGCGGACCGCCACCGTCGTCGATGCGGGGTGCGCCCCCTCCCCGGCTGTCGAGCATCACCATCGTGCCTCCAAAGCCCCGCACCGCGACTTCCGTCGAATAGCGATCCTGGCCGCTCTGATCCTGCCACTTGCGGGTCTGCAGCTCGCCCTCGATGTAAACTTTCGAACCCTTCCTCAGGTAGCGCTCGGCGATCTCCGCCACCCTGCCGAAGATGACCACCCGGTGCCACTCGGTGCGCTCCTTCTTCTCACCCGTCTGGCGGTCGTTCCAGGTCTGGCTGGTGGCAAGCGAAAAGTTGGCGACGGCGTCTCCCGATGGCATCCGGCGGATCTCCGGATCACGTCCGAGATTGCCCACCAATATGACCTTGTTGACACTTCCCGCCATCTGGCATCTCCACGTACATGACCGGTGAATGGGGTGTATCCTTGAGCATATCAGGGGTTTGCCGACGGTGCATGAAGAACTGCTCCGCCTATCCACAGACCACACTCTTGCCAGGCAACACGCCTCCCCATTAAGTAGGGAGGCAGGGGCGACACGGAACCACCATGAACACGAGCATCCGCGTGCGCGGTGCGCGGGAGCACAATCTCAAGGGTATCAACGTCGAGTTCCCCCGCGACCGTCTGATCGTCATGACCGGACTGAGCGGATCGGGCAAGTCGTCCCTTGCCTTCGATACCATCTATGCAGAGGGCCAGAGGCGCTATGTCGAGAGTCTGAGCGCCTATGCGCGCCAGTTTCTCGAGATGATGGAAAAACCCGATGTCGAGCACATCGACGGCCTGTCACCCGCCATTTCGATCGAGCAGAAGACAACCTCGAAGAATCCGCGCTCGACGGTTGGTACGGTGACGGAGATTCACGATTACATGCGCCTCCTGTGGGCCAGGGTAGGGGTTCCCTGGTCGCCCGTGACCGGACTGCCGATCGAAAGCCAGTCGGTCAGCCAGATGGTTGACCGGATCATGGACATGGCCGATGGCGCGCGCCTCATGTTGCTTGCTCCTGTGGTGCGGGGTCGCAAGGGCGAGTACCGCAAGGAACTCGGCGAGCTGCTGAGGTCGGGATTTCAACGTGTGAGAATTGACGGCGCCGTCTACATGATTGAGGACGCCCCACGCCTTGACAAGAAACGCAAGCACACCATCGAGGTCGTGGTCGACCGGGTCGTCAAGCGCGAAGGGCTGGAAGGGCGGCTGGCGGACTCCATCGAAACGGTCCTTGCTCTGTCCGACGGACTCCTTGTGGTCATCGATGTTGACAGCAACGAGGAGACGACTCTCTCCTCGCGCTTTGCCTGTCCCGTGTCGGGTTTCACGATCGAAGAGATCGAACCCCGGCTGTTTTCCTTCAACAATCCGTTCGGCGCCTGTCCGGAGTGCAGTGGCATCGGCACCCGCCTCGTCTTCGACGTCAATCTCATTGTCCCCGACCACCGGCGCAGCCTCGACGGCGGCGCCATCGTTCCCTGGCAGCGCAGTTCCAGCCTCTACTACAGGCGGGCCATGCGCTCGGTGGCCCGGCATTTCGGCGAGTCCCTCCATACGCCTTGGAAGGACCTGCCTCGGGACATGCGCACCATGCTTCTCGAGGGTTCGGGCACCGAGAAGATACGGTGGACCGAGGAATTTGGCGAAGAGGACGATCTTTCCGAATTCCGGGCGCCCTTCAGAGGCGTGATTCCAGGGCTCGAGAGGCGTCTGAGGGAGACATCGAGCGAACACGTGCGCGAGGAACTCGGCCGCTATCAGGCCATGACCACCTGCGAAGCCTGCAACGGCTTCCGTCTCAAGCCGGAAGCCCTGGCCGTACGCATCGCCGGCAAGCACATCGCCGAGGTCTCGGAGTACTCGATCGGCGAAGCCCAGCGCTGGTTTGCCGGCGTGGAGCGGACGCTGACCGCCCAGCAGGCCGAAATCGCTCGGCGCATCCTTGCCGAGATCAACGATCGCCTGATCTTCCTCAGCCGGGTGGGTCTCGACTACCTGGCACTGTCGCGCCGTTCCGGCACGCTGTCCGGCGGCGAGGGCCAGCGTATCAGGCTCGCCTCACAGATCGGATCGGGGCTGACCGGCGTCCTTTATGTGCTGGATGAACCGTCGATCGGACTGCACCAGAGAGACAACCAGCGGCTTCTCGAGACCCTGACCGATCTGCGCAATCTCGGGAACACCGTGATCGTCGTCGAACACGACGAGGAAGCCATCCGTGCCGCCGACCATGTGATCGATCTCGGCCCTGGCGCCGGTGAACATGGCGGTCACATCGTCGCCGAAGGAACGCCGGCCGACGTCATGGCTACCGAGGCGAGTCTGACTGGTCAGTATCTCGTTGGTACACGCCGGATCGACATTCCGGGCACCCGGCGCGGAACAGACCGGTTTCTGACCCTCGCCGGAGCGTCAGCCAACAATCTCAAGGCAATCAGCGCCCGCTTTCCGGTTGGCGCCCTCACCTGTGTGACCGGAGTGTCCGGCAGCGGCAAGTCGACCCTGGTCAACGAGACCCTCTACCTCGCCCTCCACAACCACCTTGGCTCACATCATCATGCGGCAGGCGCCCACACGGCACTCGAGGGCGCCGACATGTTCGACAAGGTGGTGGACATCGACCAATCGCCAATCGGCCGGACCCCGCGGTCCAATCCGGCCACCTATACCGGCGCCTTCACGCCCATCCGCGAGTGGTTTGCCGGACTGCCGGAATCGAAAGCGCGGGGCTACCGGCCCGGACGCTTCAGTTTCAATGTCGAGGGAGGACGCTGCGAGGCCTGCCGCGGTGATGGACTCCTGCGCATAGAAATGCACTTTCTCGCTGACGTCTACGTCCAGTGCGATACCTGCCGGGGCCGGCGTTACAACAGGGAGACTCTCGAGGTCAGGTTCCGCGGCCAGTCAATAGCAGACGTGCTCGACATGACCGTCGAGGAAGGGCGCGACTTCTTCCAGGCCGTTCCCGCCATCCGCTCGAAGCTTGACATGCTGATGCGTGTCGGACTGGGTTACATCAGGGTCGGCCAGCCGGCAACGACGCTCTCTGGCGGGGAGGCGCAACGTGTCAAGCTGGCGAAGGAACTCTCTCGGCGCGCCACGGGACGCACTCTCTACATTCTCGACGAGCCGACCAC
Organism: Alphaproteobacteria bacterium; assembly: GCA_022822575.1. Lineage (GTDB taxonomy): Bacteria > Pseudomonadota > Alphaproteobacteria > SP197 > SP197 > SP197. Next base: position 9,674 of record JAJEBJ010000294.1, read on the forward strand.
GGGTCTTCATTTTGACGACGTGCGCAAGCTCCTCGAGGTTCTGCACGCTCTGGTTGATACCGGCAATACCGTGGTCGTGATCGAGCACAACCTCGAGGTGATCAAGACAGCCGACTGGATCATCGATCTTGGGCCTGAGGGGGGCGACGGCGGCGGACACATTGTCGCCGAGGGAGAACCGGAAGTCGTCGCCGGAATTCCGGCCAGTCACACGGGCCGCTATCTCGCCGGCATTCTCTCAGACGCAGGTACGGTCACAGCCGCCGCGGAGTAGACATTCCGGCAGGTCACGCGCCTCATTCGGCTGGTGACTTGCCGTGGTCGGGCGCTGTCGCGACCGATCGCGTCGTCATGCGACGGCGCAGCCTGGCCCATGACTCCGGTGTGCCGTCGTGATAGCTGCCGAACCACTTGTCCATCGGCACCAGCTGGTTGCCGTAGTTGCAGTTGTAGTAGCGATGATGGAGCGTGTGGAAGAAGCTTCCTACGTAGTGAACCGGCTCACCACGCACCAGGATCGAATCGAAACCCGTATGGGAGGATGCTGCCTGCAGGGTGTTGTACTGCCCGTGGAAGAGGACATGCACCGGGTGCGACAACACCACCGCGTGAATGAAGACGCCCGAAAGGTAGATGATGTGCTCGATCGGGTGCATCGACAGGCCCGACCAGG
>JAJEBJ010000159.1 GCA_022822575.1 Alphaproteobacteria bacterium
ATTGTGACACGCCTCGGGGAGCTCGGCGGTCTGCACGGGATCGAGGACTTCGCCCGTGCGGCAGGGGAGTATGTCGAGCCGATCTGCAGCGACGTGGCCGGGTACAGGGTTCACGAGTGTCCGCCCAACGGTCAGGGAATCGTGGCGCTTATCATGATGAACATCCTCGAGGATTGGGGTGATGCCGGCAGTGATCCGCTTTCTGCGGATCGAATCCACCTTGCCCTCGAGGCGGGGCGTCTCGCCTTTCGCGACCGGGCACTCTATGTCGCCGACCCGACCATGGCCGACGTTCCCGTCGACACGCTTCTCTCCCCTGCCTACACCGCCATGCTGCGTTCGCACATCGATCCCGCGCGGGCCATGGTCGACCTTCCGCCTGCGGAACTGCCGGCGACCCCGTCGACAGTCTATCTCGCGGTGGTCGACCGGGACCGCAATGCGGCAAGCTTCATCAACTCGCTCTACTTCTCTTTCGGTTCATCAAGGGTTGCCCCGAAGTCCGGCGTGACCCTGCAGAACCGGGGCTGCGGGTTCGTGCTGGAACCGGGCCACCGCAACGCCATTGCGCCGGGCAAGCGTCCCATGCACACCATCATTCCGGCAATGCTGACGAAGGGCGAGAGAGCCATCATGCCGTTCGGGGTCATGGGCGGCGACTACCAGCCCTGGGGGCACACGCACGTTCTCCAGAACATGCTGCATTACGGCATGTCTCCCCAGGAGGCGCTCGATCTGCCGCGATTCTGCTACCAGGACGGCATCGCGATGATGGAGCCGGCGATTCCCGGTCACGTCATGCACGACCTTGCCAACCGCGGTCATCCGCTCGGCATCACGCCGGAACCCTTCGGCGGGGGCCAGGCGATCTGGATCGACTGGGAGAAGGGAACGCTCGCCGGCGGCAGCGAGCCGCGCAAGGACGGTATCGCGCTGGGCTTCTGACTGCCTATTCGATGACGATCAGCGAATAGGGAACGTCCGGCGTGGCCATGAACGCCCGGTCCTCCTCGAAGAGCAGGCATTCGATCATGAAGAACTGTCCGACATGGCGGGGCATGAAGATCTGGATCTCGTGGTTGACCGCCGTTCCGGGTTCGAAGACCCGATCGGCGTTCTTTTCGGAAAGGGGGTCGTAGACGAAATTCCCGACCCAGTCCGACAGGAAGCCGATGCCCATCTCGTAGCCGCCAATCCAGCCGCGGCTGCTCCACAGTCCCTCGGCCTCGTAGTGGGCCTTGACCTTCTCGTTGAGCTCGCGCACCGGCAGTCCGGGTCTCAGGCACGCGCGCACCACGTCCATGACGGCGGCAGAACGGTCGGTCACATCCTTCACGTCCGGCTGCGGCTCGCCAAGGCTGAAGGTGCGGGCACAGTTGATGTGGTAGCGTTTGCAGACACCGGCCACGTCGATCGTCACCGTCTCGCCGGCCTGCATCCTGCGGCGCGTGGCGAGGGCATGGGCCGCGTTGGACTTCTTCCCCGAGAGCACCGGCATCATCATGGACTGGAGTTCACCACCCGCCTTCGCCAGGGCGCTGATCACCTCGCCCTGAACCTCGAGTTCCGTGATCCCCGGACGCAGGACCTCCCGCGCCCGTTCAAGTCCCGCGGCCGCAATGCGGCAACCTTCCTTCAGGCAGTCCATTTCGGCAGGAGACTTGACCCAGCGCACCTCCCTCAGGATACGGCTGCCGTCGACCACCGTCGCGCCCGCTGCCTCGAATGCCGCCTGGAAGCGGTCGCTCACCGCCCGGTTGGGGCGCATCGCGTGCATTTCCAGACCGACGGAGCCCTTGAGCCAGCCCTCGGCCTTGAGTTCCGAGGCGATGAACGCCGTGCCGTCGCGATAGCTCGACTTGGGAAAGTAGCGCGTGTCCCTCGAGACCGTGAAGGTCCGTGTCAGGACGGCCTCGCGTTCGGTCTCGAAATGGATGAAGCGGTCATGGTCGACATGAACGGCGATACCGTTGGTCGCGCTCCATTCGATGGGGCTTTCCGTGTGGTACCACATGCAGACGTAGCCGGAGACGTAGTACATGCTCTCCGGAGACGACAGGAACAGGCAGTCGATCCCCTCCTGGGCCATTGCCTGGCGAATCCGCAGGAGACGGCCATCGAACTCTTCCTGTGTGAACGCGACCTCGCGTTCCGGCTGGGCCTCGAAATACACTTCGTCTCGATAGTCCATGGGGTCGGGCGGTCCTTCAGTTCCGGATGATGTTGTGTTCGGGGCCGAAGGGGAAACGCGTGATGTTCTCCGCTCCGTCCTCGTGGATCACCAGGATGTCGTGCTCGCGGTAGCCTCCGGCGCCAGGGCCTTCCGGGATCATGATCATCGGCTCCATGGAGACCACCATGCCCGGTTTCAGCTCGGTTTCAACATCCTCGCGCAGTTCGACGCCGGCTTCTCGTCCATAGTAGTGACTCAGCACGCCGAAGGAGTGCCCATAGCCGAAGCAGCGGTATTTGAGGAGATCCCAGGACTGGTAGAGTTCGTTCAGTTCCGCGGCGATCTCATGGCACCTGGCCCCGGGACGGATGAGTTCGATGCCGCGTCTGTGCACCGCGACGTTCTTCTCCCACATGTCGAGTTGAGCATCGCTGGCATGGTCGCAGAACAGGGTCCGTTCGAGGGCGGTGTAGTATCCGAAGATCATCGGAAACGCATTCAGGCTGAGGATGTCACCCGACTCGATGACTCGGTTGGTGACCGGATTGTGGGCGCCGTCGGTGTTGATTCCGGACTGCACCCAGGCCCAGGTCTCCATCGGCTCGACGTAGGGGTGATTGCCGGCAATCTCGCGGATCATCGCATCGGTGACCGCGATCGCCACCTCATGCTCGGGCACGCCGGCGGCGAGCGCCCCGATGCAGGCCTCGCCGCCGATGTCGGCCGTGCGGGCACCCTCCCTGATGAGGGAAATCTCTTCCGGGGACTTGATGGTGCGCATCCACATCGATGGCCGGGCGACATCCACAAAGGTGACGCCGGGCAGGGCCTCTTCCAGTTCGCGCCTGAAGTCGAGGTTCATGTGATCGAACTCGATCCCGAGGCGGCGCACGCCCTTCGTGAGGCTCTTCACGGCCTCGAAGTAGTTGCCGCGCTGCCAGTCGGTGTAGGCAATGTTGTCAGCGAAGCTGCGCCGCCAGGACTGTGCACCATCGGTTCCCGTCGAGATCGTCGTCGCCGCATCGGCCGTGATGACCATTCCGAAACGGCGTCCGAAACCGCAGTAGAGCCATCCCGAGTAGTAGTTGATGCAGTGATACGAGGTGAACAGGGCGGCATCGACATCATGAGCCGCCATCCAGTCCCTCACGGCGTCCTGGCGGCGCTTCATCTCGGCATCGGAGAACGGCCTGTAGACCTTGTCGCCGATTCGCCAGGTGGTGAGCCGGGGCATATCGGATGATTGAACCATGGACTCTTCCTTCATGTGTACAGACCCGGTTCCGCGAGGCGCCCGCTCAGGCGTGCGGCGCACGGTGTTCCCCCGGCCTCGAATTGAACGTGGCGGTCCCGACAGCATTCGAACCTGTGA
>JAJEBJ010000146.1 GCA_022822575.1 Alphaproteobacteria bacterium
GGCAGGGCCGAACCGAAGGCGATGGACCCGGCGGCGAACACCGCCCCGCCTCCCGGGTGCTCGAAGAAGGTCATGTCGGCCCGCACCAGGGGATGGTCGTCGGCAATCACCGGCTGGTTGGAGGTGAGTTCCTCGAGCACCACCAGCATGCCGGCGGCATGCTCTTCCGACCGGGCGACGACCAGGGCATGGGGAGGCGTGCCGAGACGGGTATCGGCGCGGTCGATCTCGAGGCCGGCGGCGCCACCCCCGACAAGCCCGGCTTCGCCGATGATCTCGTCATCGATGCCGGCGAAGATGAAGGCGGCACGGGGGTCATCAGCGGCAGGGGTGCGCCGGTACCAGGTGGACCGGTCGAAGCCCTGGGCCGTGAAGCCGATCCCGGCAAGCTGCTGTGGCGGACGCCCGCTGCGGCGCCACAGGCCTCCGTACTCTCCGGTGAGACTCATGAAGGACTCGCCCGCCCGCGACACCCACGACCGGGTGCCGCCCTCGGTCTTGCGGCACTCCAGGACTCCCGGAAGATCCTGCCGGAGGGCGATGCGCCAGTAGAACCCGTTGGCGCCGGTGTAGATCAGCCGCCCGCCCCGGGCGAGCCAGGCCTCCAGGGCATCGAGCATGACCGCGGTGTGGTACTCGGGGTGGCTGCCGGTGACGATGACAGAGTAGCCTTCGAGCACGGCCAGCCCCTCGCCATCGAGTTCCTCGTCGGTGACGACGTCGAAGCCGCCCGCCTGGTCCAGCCAGGAGGTGATGTGGGTATCGGCCACAAGGCCCCACACGCGCCCCTTCGGCCGGAAATTGAGTATCGGGCGCAGGCGTGACGAGAGACTGACGCCGCTGCCGTCGGAATGGGTGTCGTAGGTCGAAAGCCCGTACTCCGAATGGGCCTGAAGGAAACAGTCGTCGCGCGTCATGACGGTGGCGCGGAACTGTTTCATCTCGACGGTGTCGTTGCGGAAGTGCCGGCCCGAATTGGCGTAGGCCATGTAGGTGGCGGTGGGCATGAGGAAGCAGACGTCCGAAGTCCTCCGGCCACGGGGCGGCACGACAGCGAAGGGAATGAAGTCCTCTGCGTCCCCCGTGGTGACATGGAGCGCATGGATCGCACTGGGGGTGCCTTCGGGCACCTGCCAGACATGGCTTTCCGGCCACCCGGCATCGTGGATGTCGTCATCGTGAAAGTGGACCGCGGCATAGTCTTCGGGCCGGTGGCGCCAGGACATCTCGCGACCGCTCCATGTGGCGCCGGTCACGGCGCGCTCGGGGAGGTGAAGGAGTGTCCCGTGGTGACCGTGACCGGACACGTCCTCCAATGCGAGAGTGTCGATCCCGCGCGAGAAGTCCCAGGCAGCCAGAATCGCATCACGGACGGACGGCGCCGCCGGACGGGCTCCGGCGATGACGACCTCGTCGGGCGTGAAGGCGCGGCACGCCACGCGTGGCGCCTCGATCCGACCGTTGAAGCAGCCGGCGTGATAGCCGCGGCCATCCCCGGCATCACGATGCCAGGCGGCCATCAGCCACCGGGTTTCTTCCAGCACCGGCGGGAACGCAACAGCGACGCGGCGCAGCACCGGGCGAGCGGTGTCGAGTGCCTGCTGGAGTAGGCACATCGTGCCCGATTCCGGATCGAGGGTTGCGGCGATGCGATACCAGGCGCCCGCCACCATGGCCTCGCCCGTGGTGGCAACAACGCTGGCGTGCCCGTTCCCGGCCACCAGGCCCGCGGCGCCGTCGTCGCCGACGACGAGGCTGGCACCGGTGTGGTCACTCTCGGACCAGGTGCCGATGATTCCCTGGCGCCCCTTCTGCGGCGTGGTTGGCATGACCAGTGCCTGGAGCGTGAAGGCGCCTGCGGGAACGAGGCGTGGCGAGGCCGGAACGACCGCATGGGACCCGGCATGGATGACATGCGCGCTGCCCTCGTGGCAGCCATCGACCGGTGTCTCGACGGGAACGCTCCTGAAGGGAGCGCCCGCGGGGTTGTCGTCCGCCGAGTGGAGACGGACGATGCCAGCGCGGTAGGTGGAGGGGCCTTCGCAGCTCACATGGAAGCGGATGGTCTCCCCGGGGCGTACCGACATCCTGTCCGCATAGCCGTTGAGCGGCCGTAGTCCTGGATCCATGCCACCTCCACAGGAGACTTGAGGGGTCGGGGATGATTCCTACAATGGCACCAGATCAGACCATGGGGAAAGAGATCATGACGGTGACGGAGACGTTCAGGGACCTGTCGGGCCAGGTGTACATGGATGGCCATTGGCGCCGCAGCGAATCGAGCGACGGGTTCGACGCCATCGATCCGGCGACCGAATCGGTCAATGGCGAACTGGCCTTCGCCACGGTCAGCGAGGTCGACGAGGCAGTCGCCATCGCCCGGCGCGCCCAGAAAGAGTGGAACCGCATGAACGGCCTCAAGCGCTCCGAGGAGCTTCACGAGGTGGCGCGCCGGCTGCGCGACAGCACACCGCGTCTTGCCGAGGCCCTGACCCGGGAAATGGGCAAGCCCTACAAGGAGTCGGCGGATGAGGTGGAATGGACCGCGACCGCCTTCAACTACTACGCGGAGGTTTCGCGTCACGAGGCCGGTCGCGTTGTCGGTCCGGTGGTCGACGGGGACTTTCACGTCGTCACCAAGTCGCCTCTGGGCGTGGTCGGCATTATTCTTCCCTTCAATTTCCCCTATGTGCTCTTTGGCTGGGAAGCCGGAGCCGCGCTCGGCGCCGGCAATGCGGTCATTCTCAAGCCATCGGAACTGACCAGCTTCTCCTCGCTCATGATGATGGAGTGCTTCGACCACATGCCGACCGGTCTGGTGCAGTGCCTCACCGGAGCCGTCGAGACGGGCAAGGCCCTGGTCGGCCATGACGGGGTCGACGGAGTCGCCTTTACCGGGTCGATCCCCGCCGGACAGGCCGTCGCCCAGACCTGTGCGTCCACCTTCAAGCGCTGTCTCGTGGAAGCAAGCGGCAACGACCCTTTCCTGGTCATGCCGTCGGCCGACATGGCCATGGCCACCCAAGGCGCGGTGTTCGGCGCCTATCTCAATTGCGGTCAGGTGTGCGCCGCCGCCGAGCGCTTCTATGTCCATGACGCCGTGCACGACCGCTTCGTCGACGAGGTGACGCGTCTGACACGCCAGCTGCGCATCGGCAACGGTCTCGAGAAGGTGGACATGGGACCGATGGCCGCCCAGCGGGAGAGAGACCGCTACGAAGGCATGCTCGCACGAGCCATCGACGAAGGAGCGACGGTGGTCACCGGTGGCGGCCGACCGGAGGGTTTCAACCGCGGCTACTACTGCGATGCGACCATCCTCACCGACTGCACGCCGGATATGGAGATCATGAACAACGAGAGCTTCGGGCCGGTGATGCCCATCTGCCGGGTCGGCAGTTTCGACGAGGCCCTCGAACACGCCAACAACTCGCGCTACGGGCTCGGCTCCTTCGTCTTCACGAATGATCTCGCCGAGACCATGCGGTCCATCAACGAGATCGAGGCGGGCATGACGTGGATCAACGCCACTGCCCTTCTCGACAACGATGCCGGGCCCTTTGGCGGGTGCAAGATGTCGGGAACCGGCCGCCAGCTCGGCAGCGAGGGAATCGACCAGTTCCGCCACACCAAGCTCACCATGATCGACCACGAGAACAAGCCCGCGGACTTCTGGTGGTTCCCCTACAAGGACGAGGAGGCTTATCCCGGCTGATCCTGTCCTTCCTCCTGGCGCAAGGAGGAAGGAAGCGCCTCGCGCCCGAGGCACTCGAGGGCGCTTGCGGCGATGACGCGTTCCTCGTCCGTCGCGATGACGTGGGCCGAGGGGTGGCCACGGGTGATGGTGGGCGCATGGCGCCCGTTGGCCGCCTCATCAAGATCGAGACCGAGCCAGCCCAGAGCCTCCACCACCGCCGCTCTCACCGGTGCCGCGTTCTCGCCTATGCCACCGGTAAAGACGAGGGCGTCGAGGCCTCCGGTGGCCGCCACCGCCGAGCCGATCTCGAGGATGAGCCGGTCGACGAACATGGCGACCGCACGTGCTGCTTTCCCGTTCCCGCTTGCCAGCAGCGTCCGCATGTCCGGCGAGAGGCCTGAAACCCCGAGCAATCCCGATTCACGATTGAACAGGCGGTCGACTGCCCCGGCATCGCCCTCATGGTGCTCAATGAGCCACAGCACCGCACCCGGATCGAGCCTGCCTGGCCGCCGTCCCATCACCAGGCCGTCCAGAGGCGTGAAACCCATCGACGTGAAGACCGAGGCGCCGTCGATGAGACCGGCGAGGCTGCATCCGTTGCCGAGATGGCAGATCACCGTCTTCGGCGGGACCTCACCGCCAGTGACATCGGGCAGCCGGGCGACGATGGACTGATAGGAAAGGCCATGGAATCCGAACCGTCGCAACCCTTCGGCCGCGAAGCGCTCCGGCAGCGCCATCAGCTGGCGCACCTCGGGAATGGTGCGGTGGAAGGCGGTGTCGAAGCACGCGACCTGGGGCAACCGGGGCAGCGCCTTTGCCAGTGCCCTGATCCCGGCAAGGTTGTGCGGCTGATGGGAGGGCGCCAGGGCTGACAGCGCCTCGATGTCGCCGGCAACCATATCGTCGATGAGCGCCGGCCCGGAAAACCGCGTTCCGCCATGAACCACGCGGTGGCCGGCCACCGCGAGGCCTCCGGTCCGGGGCAGGATGACCCTGTCGAGAAGGTGTTCGATGATCGGTCCGTGGCCAGCGAGTCCGTGCGGCAAGTGTTCGCCGGGCCTGCCGTCGAGCAGCAACCTCGGCTCGAGTCGTTCGGCGATGTTCTCCACCTGGCCCCGGAACAGGGACACGAGATCATCTCCGAAGACGGCAAAGCGGACGGATGACGACCCGCAGTTGAGCGCCAGCACGTGTCCCGTCATGGCTGTTGGGTCCCTCCGCCGGTGGCCATCATCTTGCGGTTCTCTTCCCTTGCGGTCTACAACGTCCCTGACACTCCGGGAAAGGTTGGCTCGCCATGAAAATGACCACGGAAGAAGCCTTCGTGAAGGTGCTGCAGAGGCACGGCATCCGGCACTGCTTCGGGATCATCGGATCCGCGTTCATGCCGATCTCCGATCTCTTCCCCAGGGCCGGAATCACCTTCTGGGACGTGGCCCACGAGTCGAATGCGGGATTCATGTGCGACGGCTTCACCCGTGCCAGCGGCGAGGTCGCGATGTGCATCGGCCAGAACGGCCCCGGCATCACCAATCTCGTCACACCCGTGAAGACGGCCTACTGGAACCACACACCCATGCTCCTCGTGACTCCCCAGGCAGCCAATCGGACGATCGGCCAGGGCGGCTTCCAGGAAGTGCCGCAGATGGCTCTCTTCGAGGACATGGTCTGCTACCAGGAAGAGGTACGTGACCCGGTGCGCATTGCCGAGGTTCTCAACCGGGTGATCGAACAGGCGTTGCGGCGTTCGGCGCCCGCCCAGATCAACGTGCCGCGCGACATCTGGACCGCCGAGGTGGACATCGAGCTTCCCGCCACGGTGGAGCTTGAGCGGCAGGGCGGCGGCGAAAGGTCGATCACCGAGGCGGCGCGCCTCCTGTCTCAGGCGAGATTCCCGGTGATCCTCTCAGGCGCCGGCGTCGTCATCGGCGGGGCCATCGACGACTGCGTCCGTCTGGCCGAACGCCTCTCTGCTCCGGTCTGTTCGGGTTACCAGCACAATGACAGCTTTCCGGGGTCCCATCCGCTTGCCGTCGGGCCCCTCGGCTACAACGGCTCGCGGGCGGCGATGGAACTCATTGCCCGGGCCGATGTCGTCCTGGCTCTCGGAACACGCCTCAATCCCTTCTCCACGCTGCCGGCCTACGGCATCGACTACTGGCCACAGGCCGCGGACGTCATCCAGGTCGACATGAATCCCGACCGTATCGGACTCACCAAGAAAGTCAGCGTGGGCATCTGCGGCGATGCCGGGATCGTGGCACGCGGCATCCTTGACCATCTCTCGCCCGGCGCCGGATCGAAGGGCCGCGACGAGAGGAAGGCGCTGATCCACCAGACCCGTTCGGCATGGCTGCAGGAACTCGCCAGCATGGACCATGAGGACGACGACCCGGGAACCTCGTGGAACGCCGATGCGCGGACACGCGAGCCACAGAGAATGTCCGCACGCATGGCCTGGCGGGCGATTCAGGCGGGTCTGCCTGCGGACGCCATCATCTCCACCGATATCGGCAACAACTGCGCCGTCGGCAACGCCTATCCGATTTTCGAGGAGGGCAGGAAGTACCTTTCCCCCGGTCTCTTCGGACCCTGCGGATATGGTTTCCCGGCCATTCTCGGGGCCAAGATCGGCTGTCCCGACGTGCCGGTCGTCGGCTTTGCAGGAGACGGCGCCTTCGGTATCTCGATGAACGAGATGACGTCATGCGGCCGGGAGGACTGGCCCGCCGTCACCATGGTGGTATTCCGCAACTACCAGTGGGGTGCGGAAAAGCGCAACACGACCCTGTGGTACGACAACAACTTCGTCGGCACGGAACTCAACCCCGGGCTCTCCTATGCCAGGGTGGCTGAGGGTTGCGGCCTCAAGGGCGTCCAAGTGGCGACCATGGAGGAATTGGCGGATGCCATCAGGCAGGGCTGCGCTGCCCAGCGGGACGGCATCACCACCTTCATCGAGGTGCTGCTCAACCAGGAACTCGGCGAACCCTTCCGCCGCGACGCCATGAAGAAGCCGGTCGTGGTCGCCGGCATCGACGCGCATGACATGCTGGCGATGGGATGAGGAACCCCGTTTCAGCCGGATGACGACTGGAACACCGGCGAGCGGGCCATGAGGCAGAGGAAGTCCTGGGCCAGCGTGGCTCCGGCGAGCGCCGTGATCTCCCCGACATCGTAGATCGGCGCCACCTCCACGAGGTCGGCGCCGATGACCGGAAGTCCAGACAGCCCGCGCAGGATTTCGCGGGCCTGGTGGGATGTGAGGCCGCCGATGACCGGTGTCCCCGTTCCCGGGGCAAAGGCCGGATCGAGGCAGTCGATGTCGAAGGTGAGATAGGCCTTGTTGTCGCCGACGATGCGGCGCGCCTCCTCGATGACCGCATCGGTGCCGTGGCGATGCACGAAAGGCGCATCGAAGATGTTGAATCCCATGGTGTCGGGATTGGGCGTTCTCAGTCCGATCTGCACCGATGTTGCGGGATCGACAAAGCCCTGGCGCACGGCGTGCCAGAACATGGTGCCGTGATTGACGCCGTCCTCGTGCTCATCGGGCCAGGTGTCGGAATGGGCGTCGAAATGGATGAGTGACAGGGGCCGACCGTAGCGCTTGGCGTGCGCCCTCAACAAGGGCCACGTGATGAAGTGATCGCCGCCCAGCGACAGCACCATGACGTCCTGTTCCAGCATCCACGCGACATAGTTCTCGATCGTCTCTGGAATTGTGGCAGGTATGGAGAAGTCGAAAGGAAGATCCCCGTGATCGGCGATCCTCATTTCGGCCACGGGGTGAAAGTCCCAGCCATAGACCCGTCTTTCGAAGGCCAGCCCGGTCGATGCGGCACGGATCCCGCGGGGACCGAAGCGCGTACCCGGACGGTTGGTCGTCGCCGTGTCGAATGGGACGCCAAGCACGGCGACATCGACATCACCGAGGTCCTTGCGATAGGGGCGCCTGAGAAAACTCGTGACGCCAGCATAGGTGATCTCTTCGGGAAAGGCCTTCAGATCGTTCGCCGTGATGGCGTGGTCGCCCCTGAACATCTCTGACCCGGTCATCGCCATCTCCCTCCACGTCCTCGGTTTCACGCCACACTTACATCCGTCCGCGCGGCCTGTCGAGGCGGACCGCCGGGTCGGTTCAGGGGCCCCGGGCGCGGCGGCGGAACAGGTAGTAGCCGACCTCGCGGGATGGGCATAGTCCGCCCGGACGCAGGGCAAGCACGGCAATCATCGCCACGGCAAGCGTCAGCTCGGTCATTCCCACGAGCGGTTCGGAGAGGATGTTGGCGCGGTTGATGGCTCCTTCGAGCGATCGCAAGCCCTCGAAACTTGTCGTGACGATCAGCACGCCGACCACGGCCCCGGTCACCGTTCTCGGTCCTCCGATGACCAGCATGGCGAGAATGACGAAGGTCTCCTTCAGCCACAGCTGCTTGGGCGAGAAGGAGGTGATGAAGTGGCCCCACAGAGCGCCACCGATGCCGGCAAGCAGCGCCGAGACGATGAAGGCCTGCCAGCGCAGCCTCGGAATGTGCGCTCCGAGCGAGGCTGCCGCGATTTCGTCATCCCGGCTCGCACGGAGAAGCCGGCCTACCCGCGATTCCTTGAAGATGAGGGCGACAAGCACGGCGGCGATCGCGACGCCTGCGGCAAGCGGCAGCGTCGTTCCTCCCGGTATCCCGAAGAGGGTGCGCGGACCGTTGGTGACATCGCTCCAGTGATACATGATCGTATGCAGCACGACGAAGAGCGCGAAGGACGTGATGACGGCTGCGGCGTCGGACAGACGCATGAGCGGGTAGACCGCCAGCGCCGCAATGAGGGCCGCAGCCAGCCCCCCCAGCGCCATGCCGACGACAGGCAGCATCGCCACGTCGGCGAGGAACGGGTAGAGATTCGGCAGCGCCATCCCCTTCATTTGCACCGGGATGGTGAGGACCGCCGAGGTATAGGCGCCGACCCCCATGAACCCGACATGGGCGAAGGAAAGAATGCCGGAATTCCCCATGAAGATCTGCAGGCCGACCACGAGCACCATCGAGATGCAGAGATTGGTCGTGATGCGCAGGAGAAGCCGGTCGCCGACGAGTTCCGCAGCCACGGCGACGAGGACGATCACCCCGCCAAGGAGAACGAACGTCAGCCAGTTTCGTCGCGTCATCATGTTCGCTGACCCGACGCCGGCCCGCGCACGATTCCCTCCGGCCGCCACAGCAGGATCAGGATGACCAGCGAGAAGGTGAAGGCGTCGCGGAACTTGAGAAGATCCTGGGGAAGAGTGTAGTTCAGCGACGTGTCGATGAGCGCCAGCAGGAATCCACCGACCACGGCGCCGGGCAGGCTGCGCATGCCGCCAATGACCGTCGCGATGAAGGCGATCAGGAGGGGCTCGAGGCCGATCCCCGGCACGACGGTGCCGATCCGACCGATCCAGAGGATGGCGACGGTTCCCGCCAACAGGCCGGAAATCGCAAAGGCCGCCGAGATGATGAGATTGGCCGGAATCCCCATCATCCGCGCCATCCGGAAGTTCGTGGCTGCAGCCCGCATGGCGATACCCAGTGCCGTATACCGCATGAGCCAGGAGAAGATCGCCAGCATGATCACCGCGACAGCGATCGTGATGAGGTTGCGAACCGGCGTGATGACGCCGGCGAACTCGACGGTGCGAGAGAAGAGCTCCGGCAGCGGCACCGCGCGGGGTCTTGGCGAGATGAAGAGGAGCGCGGCGTTCTGCAGCAGGGTCGAGAAGGCGAAGGAGGTGATGAGAACGGCCGTGACGGACTTGGCGCGCACGGGACGGAAGGCGAGGTAGTCCGTCGCGATCCCTGCAGCGATCGCCATGACAACGCCGCACCCCGCCATCACGAGCCAGGGGAAACCCGATCCGCTGACCAGGAACATGGTGTAGCCACTCACCATGATCAGCTCGCCATAGGCGAAGTTCACGAGGCGGAGAATTCCGTAGACGATGACGAGGCCGAGTGCCATCAGCGCGTAGGCACCGCCGAGACTCAGGACATCCAGCACGAATTGCACCGGATTCATGGTTCGGCGCCCAGGTAGAGGGACTTCAGTTCCGTCGCGGCGGCGATCTCGGAGGCCGGACCTTCAGCCTCGATGCGGCCGAGCCGCATGACGTAGGCGCGATCGCTGACCGCAAGGGCCTTTGCCGCGTTCTGTTCGACGAGGAGGATGGTCAGGCCGGAGTCCTTCAGGCTGCTGATCATGTCGAAGATCTGGTCCACCACGATCGGCGCCAGGCCGAGCGACGGCTCGTCCAGGAGCAGGACGGACGGACGCGACATCAGCGCCCGCGCTATGACCAGCATCTGCTGTTCGCCACCCGACAGGTTTCCTGCCGGCAGGTGCTGTCGCTCCGCAAGAATGGGAAAGTGGGCGAAATGCGTTTCGCGATCGCGGGTCACGCCGGCCCGGTCACGGCGGCGCGTGAAGGCGCCGAGCTGCAGGTTCTGCGCCACGGTCAGGTCAGGGAACACGTCGCGGGTTTCCGGCACGGCTGCCACGCCACGCCGGACCATGTGTTCCGGCGTCGCCCCGGTCACGTCTGCGCCATCCAGCCGGACCCGGCCGGCGGTGGCACGTACCGCTCCGGCGATCGCCATCAGTGTCGACGACTTTCCCGCGCCATTGGCGCCGAGAAGGGTCACGAGTTCGCCCTTGCGGACGCCGAGCGACACGCCACGCACCGCGCGGACGGCACCGTAGCTGACCTCAAGGGATTCGATGTCAAGCATGACCGCTGCCGCTGCCGAGATAGGCCTCGATGACCGCCGGGTCGTCACGGACCGTCCGTCGATCCCCCTCGGCAATGGTGCGCCCGGACGCCAGCACGTGCAGACGCTCGCACACGCGCATGATCAGGCCCATGTCGTGATCGATGATAAGGAGGCCCAGCCCGCGGGCCTTCGGCAGCATGGCGAGGATCTCGACCAGCGACTCGGTCTCCTCCTCGTTCATGCCAGCGGCAGGCTCGTCGAGCAGCAGGTAGTGCGGTTCGCCGGCCAGCGCCCGCGCAATTTCCACGCGGCGCTTCTCGCCGTAGCTGAGCACCTCGGCCAGATCGTCGAGACGCTTGCCGAGTCCGAACTCCTCGATCAGCGCGGTGGCGCGCTCCAGGGCCACACGCACCGGGGCGCCCTTTCCGAGGGCGGCCGTCGCGACGTTTTCGAGAATGGTGAGGTTGTCGAAATGCCTGCCGATCTGGAAGGTCCGGGACACTCCGGCATGGGCGATCTCGCGGGGCGTCCGTCCGGTCAGGACGGTGTCCCCCAGGGAAATCGTGCCGCCGGCCACGGGAACCTGACCGGTCATGGCATTGACCAGGGTTGTCTTCCCGGATCCATTCGGCCCGATGAGCCCGAGTATCTCCCCGGGTCCAAGGGTGAGCGACACGTCGTCGAGTGCGCGCAGACCGGCAAACTCGACCGTGACGGACGCCGCTTCAAGTGGGGCCATGGCGCTCCGGACTACTGCGGTTCCTGCCGGCGCGGAGGTGTCCGCGCCGGCAGGGTGGTTCAGGCGATTCTTACGGTGCCGGTACGTTGGACGGCGTCCGCCAGCCAAGGAAATGCGTCGACGCATCCTTGACCTCGACGAGCACCGCCGCCTTGTCCGGAGCATGGCCTTCAGCGGCATTGCGGTATGTCAGGTCGCCGGTGAGAAGGTGGAACACGTTCTCCTCCAGCGCCTGCGCGACCGCCGCGCCATCCGTCGTGCCTGCAATCTCCGCAGCCTGGGCAAGAAGCATCACGGCATCCCAGCCGGTCGCCACGAAGGAGGTGTCCGGCGGCTCGTTGAACATGTCCTCGAAGAGCCCGATGAACTGCTCCATTTCCGGATGGGCATCGGAACTCATGAAGGTATGGGTCACGAAGTAGATGTCGTTGCCAAGCGGACCAAGCGACTGGATCATCGCCGGATCGTCGTAGGAATCCCCGCCGAGCACCGGTGCGTCATAGCCGACTTCGCGCAGGGACCGGATGATGAATCCGATATCCTGCCCGTAGGACGAGATGAAGATGACATCCGGCTTCTCGTCGAGCGCCTGCAGGCGCGCAAGCTGGGCCGAGAAGTCGTTGTCACCGTTGTTGTACGTGTCCTCCGCCAGGATGTTGCCGCCCAGAGCCTTGAAATGCTCGACGAAGTACTTGGAGAGCGACACGGTGTAGGCGATGAACTGGTCGGTCACGACGTAGGCGTTCTTCCAGCCGCGCTCGTTGATGGCGTATTCGGCGGCCGTCGCTCCCATGGTCGTGTTCCACATCGACAGGGTGAACTGCTTGTCTCCCAGCGACCAGGAACTGTAGAGCGGGTCCGACGCACAGAGCGACAGGCCAACCAGTCCCGCCTCCTGTGCCGCGCGACTCGCGGGTCCACCGAAGTCGAAGTCGCAGGGCGCCAGAATGAAGTCGGCGCCGCCGTCGATGAGTTCAACAGCCGCGTTGCCGACCGTGACCGGATCTGTCTTGCCGTCGATGGCGATCATCTCCACCTGCTGGCCGAGCAACCCGCCCTGGTCATTGAGGGCCTTGATGGCAACCTGCGCACCCCGGAAGCCGGGCGTGTCCAGGGGAGCCTGGTCCCCGGTCAGGCAAAGGGGGGCGCCGAAGGTGATCGTGTCCCCCAGGGCGGGTCCCCCGCCGGCCACAGCCAGGGTGCCGACCGCTGTCAGTACTGCCAAAAAACGGGATCTCATGGAGTTCCTCCTCGTGTTCTTGTCACAAGATCAAAGTGAACTGACTTCTCCGCCGCATTCGATGCTGTCCGGTGCGGAAAGTCAATCACGACGGGTGTTGCCATGCCCGAACCGGAGAGCCCGGGACATCACAAGCCCCACTCTGCCCGCGTGAACGGTTCGCGGCCCGGAACAGGGGCAGGACTTCGGTCCAGTCCACCCTGGTCGCCGAGGTACACCGGCTTTATGCGCCTCCCCGCCGGGACACGGGCAGGACAAACCGTGTGTTGACGTTCTTGCGCCACGTCGGAAACCTGCACGGGTCATCGAGGTCGGGGGCGCCGCCGGCCTCCCATGGTCAAGCAGGGTCTTTCCCTATCATATCTGGCGTGCCGGCTTCCCGGCGATGCACCAGACATCATGCAGACGAAGGTCCTGTGCTTGTCCTGTGCTTGTTGTCCAATCCGGTCCCTGCTGTCACAATGACCTGCAAGATAATGTTCTGCGGAGGTCGATGACTCTGTCGAGGGAGGGCAGCATGTTCACACGAATTCAGAAGAAGGGTGACCTGATCAAGACAACGCACGGCTTCGAGGCCGGCCGTCGCAATGTGCTGAAGGGTTTGGCCGGAGGCATGGCCGCAGGGGCCATGGGACTCGGCGGACTGCCGGTCCGCGCAGCGACCGGTGTCGATTTCATGGGTTGGCTCGGATATGACGTCTTCCTGGAGGCCGACGATTTCCTCACGCGGAACGACCTTCAGATGGACAAGACTTTCATCAACGCGCCTGAGGAGATTGTCGCTCGGCTTCGCCTCGCTCCGGGCGAGGTCGATATTTGTGTTCCCTATTTCCTCCATCTTGACTTTATGGCGTCAGAGGGTTTGATCCAGCCCCTCGACACGTCGAAACTCAGCAACTGGCTGGATCTCATTCCTGTCATTGTGGATTTTTCGCGCGACAACATGACCCATGAAGGTGAATGGTATTCGGCACCGTTTACCTGGGCATCAATCTGCCTGATGTACAATCCACGGCATGTTCCCGAGGAACCCACCTCCTGGCGCGACATGCTTCGTCCGGAATACGAGGGGAAAGTCGCCATTCCGGCCGACCTGCCTTCGGCGTTCTCGACCTGGGGTCGAATCGCGACAGACGCCCCTGAGCCGAACCTGATGACCCACGAGGAACTCGAACAGACTGTCGAATTCCTCATCGACATGAAGAAGAACAATCTCCGCAACATCGCGGCGAGCTACGGCGAATTGATCGACATGCTGGCACGTGAGGAAGTGGTCATGGCACAGGGCTTTGAGGCCATCTCTGTCTGGATTGGCGAACCGGAGATTCGCTACACGTATCCGGACGAAGGGTGCATGACGTTCATCGAGGGCTGGTCGATCAGCGCCGGATCCGATCGTGTCGACGAAGTCCATGCTCTCATTGACCAGTCCATCTCTGTCGAAGGTCAGCTCGCCGGTGCCACGGCCAACGGAATGCCGGTCACCAACGCCAGGGCGGTCCCGCTGCTCGATGACTGGAACCGAAACGCTTACCCGTACGATGATATTGCCCAGTTCTTCACGACCAAGCTCCACGTCGACCCGATGTATCGTCTGGAACCTGATGGCGTGCACGCTACCTGGGACGACTACATCGCTGCCTGGGAGGATGTGCTGAAGGCCTGAGAGTCGATGCCAGGCAGCGCCCCCCGCTCAGCGCCGGGGCGCAGAGTTTGGCTGCGGTCCGGCCGGCCGCAAAGAGGGTTGGTGCTGGCGCTCTTTGCCGCGCCGTCGTTCGTGATATTCTTCCTGTTTTTCGGCATTCCCCTCTCGTACTTTCTCGTCCTCAGCTTCTGGCAGGTTCGTCTGTTTCGACTCACGCCAGACCTGACTCTGGACAACTACGTCGGCGTTTTCGACAACTATCTGTATCCGCTGGGCTTTACATTCGCGATCGCATTCCTGATCGCCGTGTTGACCGTGAGTCTAGCATTCGCAGTAGCCTATCTCATCCGCTTCGTGGCCGGACGGCTGGGTCCACCGTTGCTTGTGCTCGTGTTGCTCACGATGTTCGGCGGCTACCTCGTCAAGGTCTACGCGTGGAAGACAATCCTGGGCACAAACGGCATCGTCAACATGGGACTGCTCTCGTTGGGCCTGATCGATGAGCCACTGCCTTGGCTGCTCTACAATCCCGGGGCTGTCGTTGTCACACTCATGCACTTTCTCTTGCCGCTCGCGGTGCTGCCGATCTGCGGTTCGCTCTGGTCGATCGCTGACATCGAACGCGATGCCGCACGCGACCTCGGGGCCGGGCCCTGGCTGGTACTGCGCGACGTTATCCTGCCCCAGTGCCGCAGCGGTCTCCTGGTGGCCTTCATCCTCGTCTTTCTCATTTCTGCAGGAGACTACGTGACACCGCGAATGGTGGGGGGGACGACGTCGCCCATGGTCGGCAATTTTGTCGAGAGCCAGTTCGTGATGCGACTCAACGCGCCACAAGGATCGGCCCTGGCCTTCTCCATTCTGACATTGGCGCTCCTGGGCGTGGGACTCGTCCACTTCGCTCTAAAGCTTGTCCTGAGACCGAGATGAGGCGCAGCAGACTGTCCTGGCTGTTGTTTGCCGTTGTGGCCGTGATCTTCCTGGTTGCACCCCTTGCGCTTGTGGTCCTCTTTTCGTTTGGTCGCAACGAACATTCGACCTTTCCCATGGGTGGATTCACGCTTTCCTGGTACGGTGCGCTGTTCGATCGCCACGATTTCTGGATTGCATTGCGC